>CADBNG010000160.1 GCA_902795985.1 uncultured Lachnospiraceae bacterium | reverse complement strand
GGCTTCAATCACCCGCTTATACAACTGGACCATCTGTCTTGCGCAGTTGATATCGCTGAAGGCTTCGGATCTTCGCAGGGATTCCGCGGCAAATTCGTCCCGGAGAGCCGGGTCGGCGATCAGACGAAGGCAGCTTTCCAGAAATTCGTTTTCGGTGCGGTATGTGAAGCCGTTTATTCCGTTATCCAGAACGCCGTCCAGGCAGGGATCATCCCGGCAGATCAGGGGAATGCCGCAGGCCAGGGCTTCCAGATAGGTGAGACTGTGCATCTCGAAAGTGGAAGCGGAAAGGAAAGCGATGCCGGACTTGTAATAACGGTACAGTTCGTCCTGAAGGATCCGGCCGGCAAAGACGACATGTCCGGAAATGCCCAGCCGCTCCGCGTAGGCCTGGAGGTTTTTCATATCCGGGCCGTTGCCGGCGATCAGCAGGCGGACCTCGTCGTCTTTTTTAATCAGGGCAGAGAAAAAGTCCAGAACTTCCCGGAGATTCTTTTCCAGGCTCAGGCGGGAAACGCAGACAAAGGTCTTGCCGTTGTCCGGAATGCCGTACCGGGCAAAGAGTATCTTTCGTTCTTCCGCAGTATAGTCTTTTTGAAACCGTTCCAGTTTAATGCCGTTGGGAATGACACATTCCGGACGGTTGTACCGGTAGCTGCGAAGCAGCGCCTCCGCTTTTTTTGAGGGAGTCGTCATCATGTCGGCGCCGCGGTAGAAATAGGCGGCGAGGATGCGGAACAGGCCCTTGACGGGCGGTGTCTTGGACAGGCCGTGAAAGGCATACTGGGCATAATCGGTATGCATCGTAATGATGATGGGAGCGCCCGTCGCTTTGGAGATGTCGCGGGCGAAGCCGGCGGCGGAACCTTCGGTGTGGAGATGGATTACGTCGGGCTTCCATTCCTTCAGCTCTTCGAGATAGGGATGCCGGCGCACGAAAGTCTGACGGAAACCGGGATAAAGCAGGGTCTGGTAGGAGGAGATAAAATAATCATCCCCCTGCCGGAAGGATTTTTTGGAATCCGACATGGTAATGACCTTTACGTCATGGCCATGGCCGCGCAGCGCGTCGGCGAGAGTAATCACGATGCTGGCGGCACCGTTCATCGTATATTTATAAACATCGGAAGCGAGCAGTATTTTCATTTTTTTCTTTTTTTCCTTTTTTTCCGGATACAGTCTTTATAGAATTTTTCCCAGATCCGGTAGATCCGTTCTTCACTGTATTCCCGGGAGATGCTTTCGGCATCCTGTGCCATTTTTTCATAGAGTTCACGGTCCGTCTGAATCTGACGGATGGCCCCGGCGAATTCTTCATGGGTTTCGGCGGTCCGGTATCTTCCCGTGAGGATATTCCGGTATTCGGGAAGGTCCCGGAGAAGCAGGGGGAGGCCGACGCTGGCTGCTTCAAGAATGGACATCGGAAACAGCTCCTGGTAGGAAGGGAAAAAGAAGAGGTCGGCGGCATTCAGCAGGTTGTTGATTTCCTCCCGTTCCACAATGCCGGTAAAGGTCACATTGGGCGGAAGCTTCGCCAGCATATCCTTTGTTTCATGATAGCCGTCCGCAAGGGGTCCGAAGGAAAAACCACCGGCCCAGATAAAGCGGACGTCGGGAAGCAGGCGCGCGACGGCCACGAAATCCTGAACACCCTTGCCGGCACGGGTCTGACCGTCGGCAAAACACATGAAATCCGTTTCTTTCAGGCCGTACTTTTCACGGATGGCCCTGCGCTGAGCGGGGGATTTCCTGTAAAAGTATTTTTTGGAAACAAAATTCGGGATGTAGTGGATCTGCGAATCCTTAAAGCCGTAGGAGCGGGCCTCCTTTTTTAAGTCCGGATTGACGATATGCACGTCGTCGGCGCTTTTATAGACCAGAACGATGTAGCCTTCGAAAATCTTCATCAGAAGCCGGGGAAGGCGCATGGAGTTGCGGGCCATTTCCGGGGTCATGTGAATGGACATGACGGTGGGCTTGCGGGTGAATTTCATTTTCAGAAAGCTGCCCGGTTCCAGCGTATGGACATGCAGAAGATCGCAGTTACGGGTGTTTTTATTAATGAACAGGGAAAACTCGTCTTTCCCGTATTTCCGGAGAAGACGGAGAAGCTCCGCGTAGGCGCTTCCGACACCCTGGCCTTTTACGCTGTCTGCTTTGGAAAGCATACCGATTTTCAGCATGGCTACCGTTCCTCTTACAATTGCTTTTGCGATACAGCAGGGTTTTCATGCCGGACCGGCGGAATATTACGGGCGAACAAGGCGCTCATGCCGGCGGCGGAAAAGTTTCTGCGCACAATAAATGTATTATAACGAAACAGATGCATTAGTGAAAGACTTTTTTGAGGAAATCGTAAGGCAGCGAAAAAGAGGTCTTTCAGCAACGAAAAAGAACCGGGGATCCGGTTCTTTCTCGTTTTCAATGAGGGGGGAGATAGTGAGTGGTTGATTAACTATCTGATGTTAGTATAGGCGGAATCTGTGACCGGAATATGTCATAGCGATAAAAGAAGCATAAAAAGAATAAAGATTTTATAAACTGGTCATAAAGTTTCGGATAATGGGGAGAAACAGCCCCGATGTTCCCGGTAAAGGCCGGGATTTTTCCTCCGGTTTCGTGATTTTCCCGCCGGGTCACGCCTCCGGATCGGTATGCACATCGAGCTGCGGATACGGAATACGCAGACCTGCTTTTTCCAGTTCCTCCTGAACAATGCCCAGAACAACACGCCTCGCCGGCAGCTGCATGAACGGGTCACAGTGCAGCTGGATCAGATAGCTGACGGAAGAATCGTTGAAGTCATTGGTCCCAAGAAAGGAACAGGATTCAATCAGTTCGTTTTCCTCCGCGCGGGTACAGATGCTTTTCATCACTTCCGCCGCCTTGCCTACCGGAAGCTCATAGGAAAGAGGAATGTTCAGGTTGACCGCATGGGAATGAACCTTGATTTCGGAAAGCAGATGATTCTGCAGGGAAGTGACGCTCCCGTCTTTGAGGGATTGTATTTTCGTGCTGCGGATGGTGAGTTCCACCACCTTGCCCACAAGGCCGTTGTATTCCACTATGTCGCCCAGGGCAAAATAATGCTCGGAAATGATCGTAATGCCGCTGATCATGTCCTTCAGCAGGTCCTGCACCGCCAGGGCGCCGGCAGCACCGGCGATTCCGAGACCGGCGACCGCGCCGGAGATATTTACTCCGTACAGGCTTAAAATAGCAAGAACGACGATGACAATAACCAGAAACCGAAGCAGGCTGTAAATTGCCAGCATGACGGTCCGTTTCTGCTTCAGATTCGGATCCGTCGTTTTTTTATACCGGCGGAAAAAACGGCGCAGCGCCCAGAAGATTACAATTCCGATGAGGATAATCACACCGGCAATAATGAGCTTCTGTACATTGATGGTCGCTTTTGTTTTATCGATAAAATTCTCGAGCGGCACCGGCGTCACGGTGCGCAGAATTTCCCCAGTAGTGAAAAGCAAAGAATTCATAGGTTCCCCTGTAAACGGATCGATTCATCTGTGATTTTTATATTTTACAGCGAAAAGACCGGGGGCGCAATGAAAATGATCCGTTTAACACAAAGGAACCATCCTCTTTGGCACCCTCGGGGTCCGAAAGGGACTGTCCCCTTTGGACCTTTTCCCCTCAGACCTTTTTGTGCTGCTTTCCGCAGAGTTGGGGAGTCGTCCTGCTCTGGTGATTTCAATATTGACAAAATGAATTATAATGATATCATAATGATATCAAATGTCGTTTCGTGAAGGAAATGAAGAAAGGATTTGGAAATGCAGGAAAAAGTTTTAAATAAAAACAGGATCGGGATGCTTATGCTGATTTTCGGTATTATCCTGTATGCGGTGTTTGTTTTTCTGG
>CADBNG010000159.1 GCA_902795985.1 uncultured Lachnospiraceae bacterium | reverse complement strand
TTATTCTATCAGGAACAGAAGACTGACGGACGAGGAATTCTTTAAAATCCGCAATACGGAAGTCCTTCCCCAGTGGGAGACCGGAAAACAGATTGCGGATCTGGACGAATGCTTTGCGGCCGCGAAGGAACTGTCCGTGGACGCAGGCAGAAACTATGCCATTCACAACCGGAACGCCCGGGATCTGAACGTGCATAATATCCAGCCCCAGTTCGGTCAGGGCACCACGGAGCTGATGATTGACGGCATGAGTTTTGTGGAACAGAATTCGCCTCTGGTGCCCACCGGCGCCTGGAACGTTTTTTCCGATTCCTATACCCGGAAAAACAACTATAAAATGGCGCAGGTCGGGATTGAACGCAGCCGCGCGGAAGGAAAAACCGCGCTGAACGGCTGGCCGATCGTGAATTTCGGTGTGGAAGAAGCCCGGAAGATCAAAAGGGCAATCAAGTCGCCGATGTCGCTGAATTCCACGGACGCGGACGGACGCCTGGCCTCTGAGATCGCTCTTGCGGCCGGATGGAACGCCTGCAACTGCCGTTCCCTCACCGAGGTGCTTTCCCACTGCAAGACGACTCCGCTGGACGAGGAGATCCGCATTAATCAGTACGAGACCCGTCTGGCGGCCATGTATCATGAGCACGGCGTTCCCCAGTCTCCGCATATTTCCTGCAACCTGACCGGCTACGACAGCTGCGGATTCAAGAGCTTTGTCATGGTGGCGCAGTCTCTGCTCGGCGCGGAACAGGGCTTAAAGCATGTTTTCCTGGAATTCGGCATCAACATGAATCTGATCCAGGACAACGCCATGATGCGGGTGACCAAACGCCTCTGCGAAGAGTACTGCTCCAAAGCGGGATATAATGATATTGATTTTATCGTCAATACCAACATGTTCCAGGGCGCTTTCCCGCCCCGGCTGGAGGAAGTGCATGCCATGATGGGCCTCGCGGTGATGATCGCGATCCTTGGCGGTTCCACCAACCTGATCGTCAAATGCGAGGACGAGGCCTGGGCTACTCCGACGAAGGAAGGCATGGCGGCTTCCGTCCGTCTCGCAAGACATATGGAGACGCTTCTGGGCGACCTTCGCCTTCCCTACAGCGATGAAGTGAAGGAAGAGGAGCATATGCTGGAGCTGGAAGTCCGTGCCATGATGGACCACTGCCTGGAAGTCGGAAACGGGGACATCGCCCTCGGCCTCTGCCGCGGCGTGGATCTGGGCTGGATCGACACCATGATCTCGCCCTGGCGCTATAACCACGGCAAAGTCCGTCTCTGCCGCGATTCCTCCAACGCCATGCGTTACCTGGACTGCGGCGACATGCCGCTTCCGCAGGAAGTGAAGGACTATCATCGGGAGAAGCTGGAGACCAGGGCCAAAAAAGAAGGACGGCCCTGCGATTTCCAGATGGTTGTAGCCGATCTGCTGTACGCGGCCCGGCTGCCGGAAAACCTGTACGACAAATACGACACCGCTCTTTAATCCGGAAGACAGGCAAAAACAAGCAGAAAGCCGGCGCATATCTGATGAAAGGTATGCGCCGGCTTTTGTCCCGAAGGGGACAGTCCCTTTCGGCCCCTTCCCGGTTCCGAAGGGGACAGTCCCCTTCGGTCCCCTCCTCCGTCCCTTCCGGCCGCTCAGCTCTGCTGCAGGAAATAGCCGTGCTGGGAAAAGATTTCAATAAACTTCGGGATCAGGGGATTGGTATTGGTTTTCAGCCAGGCCAGGGAGCTCCGGATGATGCAGGAAGGTTCGTCCAGCGTGAGGGACGACAGTCCGGCGGAGGCCAGCGAACGGTGATGAGGCGTCAGAGCCACGATGCCGAAGCCCTGACGGGCCGCGACAATGGCTTCGTCCATGCTTGCGCAAAGCTGCATTTTCGGCTGGAATCCGGCCCATTTGCACTGCAGGGAGATCCGCTCCCAGAAGACTTCATAGTAGGAACTGTTTTTTACATAAAACGTATAATCCTTCAGTTCCCCCAGCGTAACGGATTCCCTGTCCGCAATGGGGAGCCCGCTGCTGCAGACGATGATCATCGGACTGACCGAATAATCGTGAAAATCCAGCAAAGACGCATGCGGGAAAGGAATGTTGGAAATCATGATAAGGTCCAGCTCCCCGTTGAAAAGACGGTTCAGGTTCGTTTCCGGGTCTTCCGGATAAAAACTCAGCGCTGCCCCGGGACACGCCTTCCGGAAAAGATCCGGCACCCTGCCCAGATAATTGTTGACCGCTACGGAAGGAATGCCCACCCGCAGCAGCGGGGCATTGGGATTCTCTTTGTTTTTGACAGCGGCGACAGCGGCATCATACTGTTCCAGAATCGGCGCGATGGACGCTTTCAGCTTTGCGCCGGCGTCCGTCAGCTCCACGCTTTTGGTAGTCCGCCGTATCAGGGACACCCCGTATTCTTCTTCCAGCAGACGGATATGCCGGCTTAAGGCCGGCTGGGTGATATACAGCTGTTCTGCCGCGCGGGTGAAACTCAGCAGGTCGGAGAGAACGCAGAATTCTTTCAAATAGGAGATTTTCATAAAGCCTCTGATGGATGAAGCACAAAAACGACAGCTGGATTTATGCGTTTGATGCATAAAAGATGATTTTATTATAACGGCAGGAGAGGGCTTGTCAATTCACATTCGCCATCCCAAGGATTGCAACCCCGCCCCTCATACGATAAAATAATTAATACCGAACATACCTTTCAATTCATCCGTGCATCAGGAGGTGAATTATGACACCCGAACAGAGAATTGCGAAACATGTGACAGAGGCCCGCTACGGGGACCTCCAGGAGAAAGATATCGCCGCGGTGAAAAAACAGATCCTGACCCATTTCGGCTCAATCCTGGCCGGATGGAATTCGGAAGCGGCTGTTCTCGCCGACCGGTACTGGAGGAGGATCGGCGGGATCGGGGAGGCAACGGCGCTGGTGCGGGGAGGAAAGATGCCCGCTTCGAGGGCGGCGTTCATCAATGCCGTTATGGCCCGGGCCCTGGATATCTGTGATCATATTGAACCGGGTCCGCATATCGGGTCCGCATGTATTCCGGCGGCGCTCGCAGCGGCGGAGCTGACCGGAGGCTGCACCGGAGAGGAGTTCGTTCTGGCTGTGGCGGTCGGAACCGATCTGTCGCTGAGACTGAATCTGGCGGAGGCGGATCTGTGCGGCTTTGATCCGACGCCGGTTATTGCGGTCTTTTCCGCGGCTGCGGCGGCAGCGAAGATAATGAAGCTGGATGAGAACCAGACCCTGAACGCGCTGGGAATTGCCTTCAACTGCTGCGGCGGAAGCTTCCAGAGCAATGTGGACGGAACGCTTTCGGTTCCGATCAATGAGGGCCGGACCTCCGCGAACGGCGTGGAAAGCGCCTGCCTTGCAAAAGAAGGCATTACCGGTCCGGATCACTTCCTGGAAGGCATTTACGGCTACTTTAACATTTTCGCCCACGGCCATATGACCGCCGAATCGGTTCTGGACGGACTGGGGAAAGACTGGCGTATGGATACGCTGAATTATAAAAAGAATCCGAGCTGCGCCCATACCCAGGGCAGCACGGAGCTGATCATTCAGCTGATGAAGGAAAGCGGCGCGAAGGCGGAGGATATCGAGAAGATCCGCGTGATTATCAATCCGTTCACCTCGGGCCTTGTCGGAAAGAAATTCGAGGCCGGCGACAATCCCCGGGTTGCGGCCCAGTTCAACGTGGGCTATTGCGTGGCCAATGCCGCGCTTCGCGCGCCGGTTCGCTTTGAGCACTTTGAACCGGAGAACGTGACGGATCCGAAGCTGCTCGATTTTCTGGAGAAGCGGGTCGAACTCGTGGTCAGCGAAGAGGTTCACAAAAGGGGCCATTATTCCTCGGATATGGAGCTGATATTAAAAGACGGAAGCATTTACCGGGCCTCGATCGACATTCCGCCCGGCCATGCCGGAAATCCCATGTCGAGGGAAGATTTTGTCCGCCGGTTTTATGAATCCGCCGAGTACAGCGGGCTGGAGTATTTTAAAGAGCATAAAGATGAACTGTTTGACCTGCTGGATCATATTGAGCAGGC
>CADBNG010000158.1 GCA_902795985.1 uncultured Lachnospiraceae bacterium | reverse complement strand
TTCTATGCATCGGTGGATTCGGGCTATCTGGCCCTGCGCAACGCGAAAGCCTTTGACGCCTCCAACGAGCTGGGCAAGATTATGAACGGCGAACCCGTATTCGTTACCCAGACGCCGAATGAGCAGTACTGGTATGTTTATGCCCCGACGCTCGGCATGTGGGGCTATGTCAACAGCGATTATCTGACCACCAGCGGCGGAAGCAATCCGGCTCCTTCACCTTCCACGACCCGGCTTTCCGTAAAGGTCGATTCGGGCTATCTGGCCCTTCGTTCGGCCCCGGCTTTCGATGCCTCCAACGAGATCGGCAAGCTTTACACCGGCGATGTGGTTGATGCCACATCGGACTGGTCGGGAGACTATGTATGGGTCTATTCGCCGAAATACAACGCATGGGGCTATGTCAACGGCGGATATCTTACCAACGGCAGCGTCAACCCGGCCCCGGTCAGCGCGGACGTTTACAAAGTCAAAGTCGACAGCGGCTATCTCGCGCTTCGTAACGCCAAGGCTTTCGATTCCTCCAACGAGATCGGCAAGCTCTACACCGGCGATAAGGTGGAAGTGCAGAGCAAGGAAAGCGGAGATTACTGGTGGGTTTATGCCCCGTCGCTTGGACAGAGCGGATATGTCAACAAGAACTATCTGATCAAATAATGAAACGATGAAAGGCTGCGTTTCAGCGGCCGGATAAAAGAAAAAGGCCTCTGTATCGAACGGTACAGGGGCCTTTTCAGCGGATCAATCACATGCACAGAAGAAACTACAGCGGTTTCTTTTTTACTTTACCGGCTGCGCGGGGATATTTTTCCGGAGTTGCGCCGGTTTTTCTTATGAGAAGGATTGTTCTTGAGAGGTCGGACGGACCCAGAGTAATGGAACGGGAGTTTTCCGGCGTCCCGCCCAGAACCGAAAGGGCGTTTCCGGAAGAAGCCAGTTCATCCTCTGCCGCAAGGGACTTATAGGCCGCAAAAATGCCGTCTGTGCGCACGAAAGGCAGGCAGTACTCCAGAAGTATGGGAAGCGGGGCTACGGCGCGGGAGACGCAAAGATCGAAGGCCTCGCGGTATTTCGCATCGTGCGCCAGTTCCTCGGCCCGGGCATGGACGGCGGTAATGTTTTCCAACTGAAGGCGATGGATCACTTCATTCAGAAAATCCACCCTTTTTTGCAGGGCATCCGCCAGAACCATTTTCATTTCCGGAAAAAGAATTTTAAGCGGCAGGCCGGGAAAACCGGCGCCGGTGCCGATGTCGATCAGGGATTCGGTGCCGGACAGGGGAAGCGCCTGCGTAAGCGCCAGACTGTCCAGAAAATGCTTTTCCTCGACCTCCGGAAGTTCCGTAATGGCGGTCAGGTTCATGACGCGGTTCCATTCGATAAGCAGTTCATAATACTGCCCGAAACGCTCCTCCTGGAGGGAGGATAAAGGAAGATTCCATTGTTCCAGATAATTGCGAAGCAGATTCATTCGATGTTTTCCTGATAAAAGTGATTTGCAGATTCCGTTCCGGGGATCGCCGGCGGACGGGAGAGCCCATCATCCGGTGCGTTTCCCCAAAACGCCAGTCTATAGTAATCGATACCGAAGCCGGGTGTCAATGATTCCGGGACCGGAAAAAAGCAATATAAATGCAGATGTCCAGAGAATTCGCTGCGCTCGTACCCATTTCACAGCATTCTCTGGACATCCGCATTATAGTGAAAAAAAGATCAGTCGGCGATTATTCCTGAAAATATAAACAGGGAACCGCCTTCGCAGTTCCCGTTTTCAACCGCATAATTTGATGTCCGGAACGTTTCCTCGCGTTCACACATCTCTTTCAAGCAGGTCTCCTGACTTGCGCGTCATCGCCATCTTCCTCCTTCTCGGTTCATGTCCAATGGATTATGGAAGAGGCTCTTCGCTTACAGTGGCGGGACCGTACAGGATTCGCACCTGTTTCCCTCTTAGCCGTTCCGGTGCTGTACCCCTACTCACCGGGCGGAACTTGAAAGCTTTACAATAATTATAATAATGCGAAGGGGGGTGTGTGTCAATATGGTATTTATGCAGTTTTCGGAATTCTTTATGCAGTGAGTGAAAACAAACGGAGTATTATTCAGCGAAGGTGAGGTGCTCGGAAGGACGGGAGAAAAACAGCAGAGCAGCAGGGCCGGGCTTCCTGCCCCTGCGGAGATTATTCCGGAAGAAAACGTCGCTCCAAAAGCGACCTGTTTCTCTGTTATTACGGATATAGTATAATCAAATACAGTACAGGAGGTAAAAATCATGCTGGGAGCAATTATCGGGGATATTATCGGATCTGTCTATGAATGGCATAACATAAAGACAACGGAGTTTCCGCTGTTCAGCAAACGCTGCAGGCCGACGGATGATTCGGTGATGAGTATTGCCGTCGCGGATGGCCTGATCCGTTCCTTCAGGCAGGATGAAGCAGCCATAAAACGGGCAGTCATTGAGAGCATGCAGCATTATGGAAGAAAATACCCGAATGCCGGATATGGAGGGAGCTTTCAAAGATGGCTCGGATCGCGGGATCCTCAGCCGTACAACAGCTGGGGGAACGGGTCCGGTATGCGGGTTTCCTCTGCCGGCTGGCTGGCG
>CADBNG010000157.1 GCA_902795985.1 uncultured Lachnospiraceae bacterium | reverse complement strand
TCGTCCAGTCCGTACCGGCGGACGGCAGAGCGTTTTTTCATCTCCGCGATGCCGCCGTTTTTCAGAATCTTCCACAGCGTGCGGCTTTTTCCCGCGGGCGAGCCGCTCTTTTTATTCTTGTAAAGCCGGGCCATTTTTTCAAGGCCCTGCACCATCATTCTGTAGTTTTCCTTATCCTGTACCGGTTTCACGCGTTCATCCCTCATCAAACCGTTTCAGCCACGACGAAAGAAGGTAATAATCCCTGACTTCACGGTCTGCCGGCTGCAGCGGAGTCTCAAAGAATTCGTTCAGGCTTCTTTTTTCTTCGCCGAGCAGGTAGATATTGTCCTCACAGTAAAAGCGGCAGTCCCGGACCATCCGGTTGTTGGTGATCAGCTTCTTTCCCCAGAACAGGGCTTCCATTGTCCGCAGGGACGGCCCGGCTTCCGGATCCAGGGTGTAGTCGAAGATGACGTCCGCCGCCCGGATCCGTCCGGTGACTTCATCGTAGCTCATCAGGTGCTCCCGCCCCGCCGCGGTATCCTTGCGCTCATTATTTCTCATGATATGGAATTCCGTCTGCGCGCCGGCCTTTTCCAGCTCTTCCTTCATCTGCCTGAGAATGGCTTCCCGGCCTTTTTCCCTTCCGACGAAGAGCACGCGGGGAACCGGATTCTTTGCGGGTTCCGCCGTGTTTTTTGCCAGATCGTCAAAATAAAAGGTCGTGTTATAACGAAAGCCGTACCGGCTGCAGTCCCTTTTCGAATAGGACCAGATCTCCACCCGCCGCGGAACCATATCCACCGCCTTCGGATTTTCCATCGTGTTCCAGAACCACAGAATAATCCGTTTGTCCGGGTACTGGCGGCAGAGCCATTTCAGGTGGCCGGAATCCGTATAGGTGTCAAAAACGATGATCTTATCGTCCGTTTCCCTGCAAGCCGGGCGGTTGTAAACCAGCGACCGGGGACTGATGTGATGATGCAGGCACCGGTCGATCTGCTGGATCAGCCCGCTGCGGAAAATCGTGGAATAATCCGCCCCGCTTTTTTTAAAATGCTCCCTCAGAAGGGGATGCGTACCACTGTCGTAATAGATGATCATGAGCTGTTTCTCTTTCCCGTTCCATTCAGACGGTATCGGTGAAGACCCGTTCCACACGGTTGAACATCAGGGTGCCGGCCAGCGCCAGCAGAATCGTGACGATCCAGGACAGGACCGCCCATCCGGCGGAAATGCCGCCCCTGCCCCACAGGGCAAACCGCATCAGTTCCATCGGAGCCGTCGCCGGGTTCAGGCTCACGGCAAAGGCGAACCGGCCGGATAAAACCGAAAGCGGATAGGCAACCGGTGTCGCGAACATCCAGAGAGAAACACCGAAGCCCACCAGCACCTTCAGATCCCGGTAACGGGTCGTCAGCGCGCAGATTACGATTCCGAATCCGTACGCCAGAAGCGCCAGCTGGAGGGCGCTCAGGATGAACAGTCCGGCGTAAGCCGGATTCGCCCGGATTTCTCCCCGGACCAGGTAATAAACATAAAAGGCAAACGCCGGCAGAAGCTGAATCAGGAAACGGACCGCCGAGGCCAGGATTTTGGCCACCGGAACCGCCAGCCTCGGGAAATAGACCTTTCCCATCAGGGCGGCATTGTCGGTAAACGTTTCCGCGCAGCTCATGATGTTGGCCGAGAACATGGACCAGGCCGCGGTGCTGAACAGATAAAACAGGACCTTGGGGACGCCGTCGGTACCGATTCCCGCTATGTTCCCGAACAGGAAAGCATACATCAGGCTGGTCAGAATCGGCGTCAGGATCAGCCAGACCGGGCCGAGGATCGTCTGCTTGTAGGAAACCACAAAATCCCTGCGGGCGAGCAGAAAAACCAGATCCCGGTAACGCCAGAGCTCCCGGAGTTTTAAATCAAAAAACCGGTATTCTCCCGAAATATGCTTATGATACCGGACAGTTTTTCCGGTCGTTTCCTGTGTCAATGCGGTCTTCTCCTGCTGTCCTGCCGGCAAGGCGCCGGTTCAGGCGGATTCTCCCTGTCCGGCTGCGCCGGACCCGGATTATTATACCCTTTTTCAGAAAATATCGAAAGAGCCAAAGGGGACAGTCCCTTCCGGCCCCTTGCTCCGTCCCTTTCGGTCCAGGAGTCAAAGGGGACAGTCCCTTTTGGCCCCTTGCTCTGTCCCTTTCGGTTCGGGGTCCAAAGGGGACTGTCCCCTTCGGACCCTTGTTCTGTCCCTTTCGGTCCAGTACAGGATTGTAATCACGATACAGGCCAGGGCCAGCGGATACGCGCCGGCCAGATAGGTATGACGGATTGCCGGGAACGCTGTTATATCCGTGTACACAATTCCCGTAAGCATCACTAAAACAGAAAGTCCCATGCCGAATATTACAAGAAAATACGGAAGGTGCTCCGCCTTCTTTTTACGGATACAGTAAACCAGCATTGCGAAGAACAGGGCCAGGGCCGCAAAACCGGCGATCGGAGCCCCGGTCTGATAGACCTTCGCGATCCGGTTGACCCGGGAAGCGGCCGCGGCGGCAGACACGGCGGCAGCGGATTTTTCGTCTCCCATCGGAACGAACTCCGCATTGGAAACGTCCTGGTACCAGCGAATGGTCTTTTTACCGATTTCGCGGTCGTTCGCGGGCATCGCTTCCGTCCCATCGAAAAACAGTACGCTTTTCGCGGCATACGGGAACGTTTTCAGCATTTCCACCGCATATCCTTTACGCCAGGGGGACATCAGCGCGGACGGCATTGTGTTCTGGCGCTCCAGTTTTCCTTCTTCCAGCGCGGTTTCGATCTCCGCGGCAATCTTCCCGTAAAATTCCTGGGCCTCTGTCAGCGTTTCCGCCTTTCCGGCATCGAAGGCGCTGTCGCGAAGCGCCCACAGGAACCAGCCGTCCTCCGTCTCGCCCCGGTGCCGGTACCGTCCGCCTTCGGCATAGAACTTCAGGCTTTTATTAAACTTCTTTTTTATACTTTTCAGCGTCGGCGAGACTTTATACAGCCGTTTCAGCTTTTCCCTGGAAACACTTACATATTGGAGATCTTCTTTGTTTTTTACCGAATACAGGGCCTTCAGTGCCTTCGCAAAAGCCCCGTTTTCGGCCTCAAGGCGAACCGGCACGCCGTAATACTTTTCATTCTGCTGACAGATCCACCCGTTCCCCGCAAAAAGGATCAGGAACGGAAGGACGGCGACAATAAGCCCGGCGGCCAGCTGCCGTACTTTCCGGTTCTGCCGAAACCGCGCGCCGGCCTTTCCGATGACCAGGGCAAGGCCCACCAGAATAAACGGCAGAATCCAGATGGCGTCTTCCCGGGTATTCCAGAAAGCCCAGACCATAAAACCGGCAATGACCGCACGCACGATATCTTTCCAGCGGTGACTGCCGTAATCCAGCCAGAGGCCGAAGACCGCGCCGAATATGAAAAGAACCTGCGGAATCGCCAGAGTGTTCCGGTAAAAAATCTGAAAGCTGCGCCAGGCAAAGGAACCCGGATCAAACAGCAGGACAATCAGAAGGATCAGCAGAACCGCCCTGCGCCGGAAAAGGAACCGCACCTGGCTGGTAAAGAACACACAGGCGGCGGAATGAAAAGCCGTAAGAACGGCAAGATAAGAAAGTCCGATGGAATGCGCAAACGCGGCAAAGAGCGGGAAGAAGGCCCCTTTCATCAGCGTTCCGCTGTCATAGGGTCCCAGCCATTTCCCCGAAATCAGCCCCTCGGTCATCCGGAGCATCAGCCGATCGTCAAAATAGCTTTCCCGGATATACAAAGGTAGTCCGGCCGATA
The DNA here is from genome assembly GCA_902795985.1 of uncultured Lachnospiraceae bacterium. Next base: position 3,400 of record CADBNG010000157.1, on the reverse strand, counting down.
CCGCCTGCCGGAGAATCACAGCCAGAATCACAGCAGCTGTGAAGATCATTGCCGCTGCCGGCCGGGATAATGATTTGGTGTGTGAATCGTTCATTTGATGTGATGCTCACTGTGTACCGGTCAGCCGGGTTTTCCGCTGCCGGATACGGCATTTCTGTCAACTGCAAATGGGCCGGGTTTCAAGGGGTCTGTATTTCCGGAACGGATTCCTGCTCCGAAAGGGACGGAGCAGGAGCCGAAAGGGACGGAGCAAGGGGCCGAAGGGGACTGTCCCCAACGGCTCCCCAACGGCTCACGGGATCGCGATACCGGATGCCGCAAGATAAGCCTGTTTCAGCGCCTCTTCGTCATAGTGCTCCGGAACGGCATACGAACCGCTTCCGGTCACGCAAGGACGGTCCGGTTCCTTTTCCGTTGTGATGAATCCTTCCGTAAAACAGATATGACCGCCGGGTTTGACAATCCGGGCATGGATCAGGATCGTTTCTCCCGCAGGAATAGCCCGCAGAAAGCTGGTGTTCATCTGGATCGTCGGGGAAAGCTTTCCGCTGACACAGCGGCAGAGTACGCCCATCGCGAAGTCGATATAGCTTGCCGACATCCCTCCGTGCAGTCCCGAGAAAGGATTGATCATCCACCCCTCCGGCACGGCCCGCAGAATCAATGAGCATTTTTCATGGCTGCATGCGTAAAATTCCGTATTCAGCAGGGCATTCAGGGTGCCCTTTCCCCATTCCTGCACCTGAAGCAGAGTCTGCCGTACGTTCTGTTCCATTCTTTCCTGTTCGTTCATTTCAGCCTGTCCTCATTTTTCTTTTCGGATGGAGCAGCGACGGATCCGTCTCTGTCCGGTCCTGCACTTTTCAATAGTGCAATCCGGCTTCCGTCCCTGCGTCTTTTATTTGTTCATCATACCATTCTATCCGAAAGCAGGCAACCGGCCGCGGCTTTCCCTGCAGCATCCGGTCGTCCGGGGCGGTTTCTCCCGGCTGTCTTTGGTTGCCTCCCGCCGGTGAATCGAATATACTGTAAATAACGCTAACCCGGGCCCGCCGCAAGCGCCGCCCGACTGGACCATCAAAGGATAATGGTATGAAAAGAGAATGGATCTGCCCGGCGGAAGCCATCGGGGCGGAATACCTGCGGGACGAATCCCGCAGTACGGGAAGGGCCGATTTCGCGGCTTTCCCGAAAAACGCGGAGGAAGTCGCGGAAGCGCTTCGCTTCGCCGCGGAAAAAAAACTGCCGGTAACGATACAGGGCGGACGGACGGGTCTGGCCGCCGCAGCGGTGCCGGACGGAGGCCTGATTCTGAACCTGTCCGGAATGACCCGGCTGACCGGCCTTTCTTTTGAAAACGGAAAATATCTGCTGGCTGCCGAGCCCGGCGTCGTTCTTCTGGAGCTGCGCAAGCAGATTGCCTCGCGGAAAATCGATACCACGGGCTGGGACGATGCTTCCATGGAAACGTTCCTCCGTTTCTCTTCGGATAAAGAGCAGTTTTTCCCCACCGATCCCACCGAAACCAGCGCGACCATCGGCGGCATGGCCGCCTGCAACGCATCCGGCGCACGCAGCTACCGGTACGGCGCCATGCGCAGGCATGTGGGCGGACTCCGGATGATCCTTGCCGACGGACGGGCGGTCCGGATCCGCCGGGGCGAGGTTTTCGCCCGGGGTCTTTTTGCCAGTCTTCCCTGCGAGGACGGAAGCACCGTGGATTTTACCCTGCCATCCTACCGCATGCCGGCGGTCAAAAATGCCTCCGGCTATTTTGCTGCCCCGGATATGGATCTGATCGACCTGCTGATCGGATCGGACGGGACCCTCGGCGTCATTGTGGAACTGGAGCTGATCCTGGATCCCCTTCCGGAAACCATCTGGGGCTGCGCCTGCCTGTTTGAAAAGGAAAAAGACGCGCTGAAGTTCGTGGATCTGGTCCGGTCCGAAGAATCCGCAGCCTCCCTGGAATATTTCGATACCGGCGCGCTGACGATTCTCCGCCAGCAGAAGGCCGCGGGCAGCGCTTTTGCCGCCCTTCAGGATATTCCCGCTCCGGTCGAAAGCATTGTCTATGCGGAACTCCACTGCAGCAGTGAGGAAGAAGCCCTGGAACGTCTGCTGCGGATCGGCGCATTGGCGGAACAGGCCGGCGGATCCGAAGAAAACACCTGGGTTGCCCGCAATCAGAGCGATCTGGACGGGCTCATGTTCTTCCGTCACGCTGTGCCCGAAAGCGTAAATATGAACATCGATATCCTGCGCAGAAAGGAACCGGCCCTGACGAAGATGGGCTCGGATATGTCCGTTCCGGACGACCGGCTTTTCGACGTCTTCGCCATGTACCGTCAGGACATCGAAAAAACCGGGATCCGCTCCGCGATCTGGGGCCATATCGGCAACAACCATCTGCATGTGAATCTTCTTCCGTCCAGTAAGGAGGACGCGGCCCGGGTAAAGGAAATGTTCCGGAAATGGGCCGTAAACATCACGGAAATGGGCGGCGCCGTTTCCGCGGAGCACGGCGTCGGAAAGCTGAAGGCTTCTTTTCTGGAAATCATGTACGGCCCGGAGCATATCGAAGAAATGCGGGCCGTCAAGCAGGCCTTTGATCCCGAATGGCGGCTGGGCATCGGCAATTTATTCACAAAAGGAGGTACCCCGTGATGAAGATCATTGTCTGCGTCAAACAGGTTCCCTCCTCCAACGAAGTCCGGCTCGACCCGGTCCGCAAAACCATCATCCGGGATTCCCGGCAGGCCGTAACCAATCCCTTCGACGTCACCGCGGCCGAAGCGGCCGTCCGGATCCGTGAAAAGCTCGGCGGCACCGTTACCGCTCTCAGCATGGGGATCCCCGAAACCTCCCGTCTTCTTCAGGACGAAATCGCCCGGGGCGTTGACCGGGCTGTCCTCCTGACCGACCGGGCCTTTGCCGGCGCGGATACGCTGGCCACTTCCTATACGCTGGCACGGGCCGTTTCCTTCCTCGGCGGAGCGGATCTGATCCTCTGCGGAAAAATGGCGACCGACGGGGACACGGCGCAGATCGGCCCGGAACTGGCCGCAGCGCTGAACCTCCCCTGTCTGACCGACGTGTCAAAACTGCTGGAAGTGACAGAAGACCATATCCTGTGTGAAAGGAACACCGACGCCGGCACGGAAACCGTCCGTGCCGCGCTCCCCGCGGTATTGACCGTCGTCAAAAGCCTGACAACGCCGCGCCTTCCTTCGATCGCCGGGATTCGCAGGAGTCTCTCCGCGGAAATCACCCTGCTGGATGCACAAAAGCTTGGGGCGGACCTTTCCCGGATCGGCCTGGACGGCTCCCCCACGCAGGTCATCCGCACTTTCCCGCAGGAAGAAAAGGGAGCGGCCGTCCGGCTTGAAAGCAGCGAAGC
>CADBNG010000156.1 GCA_902795985.1 uncultured Lachnospiraceae bacterium | reverse complement strand
CTCCGTCCCTTCCGGGCCGGGGGCCGGGCCGGAGAAAAAGGACGGCTCTTTTGTTTCAGTACAAAAGAACCGTCCTTTTTTGATTCGATCTGTATTCAGTGAATGATCGTGTTTAACCCGTAGGAAAGAAACAGCTGCAGGTACTGCTGCATCGTCTCATCATCGGGCGGAACGACGTCGTCCGGCATCGGGTCATACATCTGGATCCGCGCGTATTTCGATGCCCCGTAATGATGGAACGGAAGGAGCTGGACCGTTTTCACGGCATCTCCGAGCTCTTTGCAGAACTCCGCGGTCCGGACCATGTTTTCTTCATCGTCGTTGAAGGTCGGAATGACGGGCATCCGGATCTGGAATTTTCCTCCGTGAGCCGCGATGAAACGGGCATTTTCATGAATGCGTTCGTTGGGAACCTTTACGATCTCATTATGCTTTTCGCTGTCCATATGCTTCAGATCAAAAAGGAACAGGTCCACATACGGAAGGACCCTCTCCACAGCGCTTTGCGGAGCAAACCCCGTGGTATCCAGAGCGGTATGGATACCTTCTTCCTTAATGCTCCGGAGCAGGGCTTCGGTAAAATCGATCTGGCTTAAGGGCTCGCCGCCGGACACCGTGACGCCGCCCTCGCAGGATTCAAAATAGGAATAGGATTTCCGCAGACGTTCCGTCACTTCTTCCACCGTATAATCCTTACCGCAGACGGAAAGCGCCTCGGGGAAACACTCCTTCGTGCACGCCGTGCAGCCGAGGCAGTTTTTCCGGGACCAGATGATCTTTCGGATCTCGCTTTTCCCATCCGACGTTTTTTCCGGCTCTCCCACCGTCAGAGCCCCGGCTTTGCAGGCCTTCAGACAGGCTCCGCAGAGATCCGCTCCGATGCATTTCAGATCGGTATAGCTCATCTGCGGCTCGAAAAGCTGGGATTCGGGGCTGTGGCACCAGGGGCAGCGTAAAGGACACCCTTTCAGAAAGACCGTTGTGCGCACACCGGGTCCGTCATGAACGGAAAACTCCTGGATATCATATATTCTTCCGATAAGCTGGCCGGATTCGTTTGTCATGGGGTCTCTCCTTCGTTCAACACTTCTCTGGTCCTGTTTCAGGCCGGCCCCCGGACAGCAAGCCGGGGGCCGGTAATGCAGATCTTATTTTTTTAAGTCGTTACAGCACGTTCTCATTCCGGGAAATGATATCGTTCTGCATATCCCGGCCAAGCTCGATAAAGTAAGCCGAATATCCGGCAATCCGGACCACCAGGTCCCGGTATTCTTCCGGATTCTTCTGGGCCGCGCGGAGGGTTTCGGTATCCACGACGTTATACTGGACCTCCATGCCGCCTTCCGAGAAGAACTTCTTGGTGACTTCACGCAGTTTCGCGACGCCTTCGTCGTTGGAAAGTACGGACGGATGCATGCGCAGATTCAGGGCGATGCCGCCCAGGAAACACTGATGGTCGTAGCAGACCGCGCTGTTGAACACCTGCAGGGGACCGTTCTTGTCCCGGCTCTGAGCGGGCGAAGCCGCGTCCGCGATGGGATCCGGGAATTTGCGGCCGTCCGGGGTTCCCCACGTCAGCTTGCCCTGGGCCACATGGTCGCTGGCCCCGTAAAGCCCGGATTTGTAAACCTTCGAACGGGAACTGTAGCAGGCCTGACAGGCTTCATAATACATATCGTTGCACCATTTGAGTTCTTCGTCCGCGTACGGATCGTTATTGCCGTAGTGGGGAACTTCCTTCAGGACTCTCTGACGCAGCAGTTCATAGCCTTCCCAGTTGGCCATCGTGGCATCATAGAGTTCCTTCAGCGTGCAGTAATCATGATCGAAGCACATGTATTTGATCGTGGTCAGCGAATCCGCAAGCGTGGCCAGGCCGGTGGCTGTTCCGCCGAAGGAATTGTACTTCGCTCCGCCGTTCACCACGTCTTTTCCGTTCTCCATGCAGCCTTCAATCGAGATGGAAAGAATGCTCTCGGGCGCGAAGAACCGGGAAAGGCTTTCGGCGTAATTGTTGATGGTCACGAAGAGCTTCAGAATGTAATTGCCCATCTTTTTAACGGCGTCATGCACTTCATCCATACTCTTCATATCATAGAGATAGCCGGTATGAAGGCTGGACTGGACCCCGTTGAAGGGATTCTTTCCGTCGTTGATGGCCATATCAAAGATGGAGCCCCACCAGATCGAAGCGTGCGGCGGATGCATCCCGTTCGGGGCAGGATAATCGTTGCCGCAGCCGACGATTTCCTGACAGCCGATGCAGCCGTAATCCCGGGCATCCCGGAGCTCATAGCCGACCTCCCGCATCATCGCCGGAATGACGACTTCGTCGTTGTAGTACAGCGGCAGGCCGCCGACTCTTCTGGAAGTGGCAAGGGCGCAGTCCCAGAGCTCGTCCGGGGTGTTTTTATTGGTACGGAATACGATCGTCGGATCATGCAGGCCGAGGCGGCCGATGGTCTCGAATACCATATATGTCACCGGGTTCGTGGCGTCCTCGCCCGTATCCGGGTCGACTCCTCCGATGGTGGTGTTCTGATAGGTGTTGCCGATACCGGTGGTGTCCACCAGCTTGGCGGGGCCGGCGCCGTAGAAGCAGTTGATTTTCAGGAAGAAGCAGTCCACGATTTCCTGGGCTTCTTCCATGGTGATCACGCCGTTTTCCAGATCCTTTTTCAGGAACGGCCAGGTGTACTGGTCAAAACGTCCGAGGGACGGGCTGGGAACCAGGTCGTAAATCTGAATCAGCACCTGATACAGCATGGTCGCCTGCACAGCCTCACGGAAGGACCGGGCCGGATTCTCCGAAATATTCCAGAGGCCGTCCGCCATCACTTCCAGTTCCTTTTTCCGTACCGGATCCTGTTCCTGCGCAGCCTTCTCTTCCACTGCCTTCGCGTAACGCTTTCCGAGCAGGATGGCGGCGTCGCAGGTGATGACGGCGGATTTATAGAACATGTACCGGTCCATATCGTCGCCCATCAGGTT
>CADBNG010000155.1 GCA_902795985.1 uncultured Lachnospiraceae bacterium | reverse complement strand
GGATAGAACTGACTGATGCGGAAGACGGGAATACTCTGAATGTCGTGCACTTTGCAGATGATCAGGCAGAGGGTGATGTTGTGGATGCCAGTACAGAGAGCGGTGCAGATGGGTCCGCCGTAGAATTTGAGGCCGAGAGCTTCAGTGTGTATTCGATCGTGGAAGGGAAAGAACCGTTTGTACAGGGCGATGTAACAACGGTACAGAGTCTTTCAGAACTTTCCGAGTGTTATGGTGATCCGGACGGGTTCTATCTGTACACAGTCGGCGTAAAAAAATACATTATGAATTCTGTTAAGGATAACAGTGTTTATCCGGAGACAAGTAATATTCTGGAAGCCGGTAAATGGTATTTTGAGAATGCGGGCGGGGACAATTCCTATTATATTTATACGTTTGACAGTAGTGGCAGCAGAAAATACATGAAAAACATTGCCACGAATAATGGGCTTAATATGAACCTGTCTGACAGCCCTGAGACTTCTTTTACTGTGTCAGAGGTAAACAATGAAGCCGGCGTTTTCAGGTTCTACGTGACTGACACAAACAAATTATTGCAGCATTCCAACGGCGGTAACGGTATGCGTCTGCATACCGATGTAAATAACAACGGCAAAATTACGATTACATATGCTTCTTCGGTAGGTATTCCGGATGACTACTACGAGCTTGGCGGCAAGACCTTCGGCATCGCATATCATAACGATTCTGCCGCAGCCGCCGCTGTGACCGCAGAGAACAAGGTGGTAGCTAATCAAAACCGTCTTGCCGGTCTTGATATGCTTATGCGTTCCGATGTCCTTGGCAGCGACGGCATTCTGCTTGTTGCACAGGACAGTGATATTCAGGAATGGACATTTGAATCTGTTAATGAAGATAAATACTACATCACCACCACCGTGGACGGAAGCAAAAAGTATCTGACCATAGATGGGAGCAATGTGACCCTGGAAGACACACCGCATGACGTGAATTCTCTTATCAAAGCGACTCCCGGCACCGGCGCGAACAGCGGCAAATGGCATTTTTCGGTGAATGGTTATTCGCTTAATTTTGCGGGGAGCTCTGCAAATGGCTTCAATGCTGCGAACAACAGCAACAGCTCAACCTGGCTGAACCTGGTGGAAAAATCCAGCCTGACGGAGGAGGATTTCGTTTCTTACTCGGCCAGAAAAATCAGCGCCAGCGATGAAATCCTCAGTGCGGCTGAAAAGGATGAAAATGGTGAAATCAGGGAGGATGAAGAAGGAAACGTCGTCTATAAGACTGAAAAGGAAAAGGTCATTATTTACACCCGTGTCTGGAATGACACTGCAAAGAAATATGAATTCTATGCCATCGATCACGATGGCTCATTGCTGCGCGTATATGACAGCGGCGATCTGATCAACTGGGTCGGCAACCAGGTGAATTCCGCTCTTTGGGAATTTACGGAATACACCAATGCCGACGGCACACCGAACTACTTTTATGAGCTGCAGAACAGTGCCTACCCTAATACTTACCTCGTTCCGCAGAGCGGCGGGATTATTTCAAGCCAGCCTGTCGGCGTCAACATGGAAGGAAGGAAAAACGGCTTTGACTATACGACGATCCTGTCATGGGACGATGAGGCCTATGGCTATTCCGGATTAAAGGTGGTAACCGACGAAAACGGCGCAAAAAGAGTCGTGACATGCCCGAAAGATGAAGCAGATGATTTTTACTTTGCCGTGATTACGCCGCAGGTACAGGAAGCAGATCCGCTGACGACCGTTCAAACCGTGGATAACACGGAATACGGTATCAACATCCGAATGATCGATTTCAATAATGCGCAAAGCGCCAAAAAGGATCGTGATCTTGTGCAGGATGCTTTCTTTGGCAGCCACGCCTATAATCAGACCGTACAGGATTCCGGCCTTCTTTCAAGCAATCTCGTCAATGGCTATCCTCTCACGACCGCCAGCACCGGGCAGGCGGGACGGAGTCTTTCGGAATTGTTTAATGATATGACGCGCGCAAATCATCTGTTTATACAGAGCGTATACAATGAAAGCGGGTACTTTGAATACGACAGCACACAGAATTTTGCGCATCTGAACGACGATGGGAATTTTACGGTTTATCATCAGCTGGGCGGCATCGGGACGGATATGGGCGTTACGAGAACACACGGACAGTTCATGCCCTATAATGAGATCAGCCAGGATGTGGGGTATGCCTATACCCAGAACGGAGAGCTGATAACGAACAGGACGGATGTGCTGCGAAATGAACTGTCGGATACTGATCCCCGAAAGGGAGAGCCGCTTTATTCCATTCCGCAGAATGAGGCGGATTATTTCTTCGGGATGGAGCTTTCTGCCAGCTTTACACAGACACCGGATGGTCTCGACAACTGGGGCCACGACATTATCTTTGAGTTTACCGGTGATGACGATTTCTGGCTCTACGTTGATAACGAATTAGTCCTGGATCTGGGCGGTATACACAGTGCCATGCAGGGAACTGTCAACTTCCGGACGGGAGAGGTGTTGAATAATACGACCAGGACGACGCTGTATGATCTCTTTAAGCAGAACTATGCAGCCAGGGGACTGGACGTATCCGCTGTTGACGATCTCTTTGAAGTGAAACAGGTGGATGGCAAAACGGTTCATGTCTTCAAGGATTATTCGACCCACACCATGAAAATGTTCTACATGGAACGGGGCGCCGGCGCATCCAATCTGAAGATGCGTTTCAACCTGGCTTCGGTAAAACCCGGAACGGCAGAATTATCGAAAAAGCTGACGGGCACACAGAGCCCTTCCAACAGGCTGATGCAGTATCCTTATCAGATCTGGTATGCCACTGCCCAGTATGATAAGTATGAGGACGGCAGCTATAAATTTGACGCGAACGGGAATAAAGTAGTTCTGGCATATGACGATCCCGTTCTGATGAGGCAGGCGGACAGTACGGCCAACCCCATCCGTGTCGTTTACAAGGGCACGAATGCCCTTGTTCCCTTCAGAGAATCTCTGACGATCGACGGGATCGAGTATCGGAATGTTTTCCTGCTGCGGCCTGGGGAAACCGCGGTCATCATGTTCCCGGAGGACACATACCAGTACAAGACGATCGAATGCGGTGTGGATTCCGAAGTATACGAAAAGGTTCTGGTGAACGGAGAAGACATTTCGGACACAGGAAGGCTCTATCATAACACGGACGGCGAACAATCCGGCAGCGGGGACGATTCCGACTCCCGCCGCAAGGATTACGGGACCGGCTATGAAACGGCCGATACGCGTCCACGGGTTGAATATACGAACCAGGTAGCAGCCGGCGTCATGCGTACCCTGACATTCAAAAAGGCTGTCTATGATGTAGACGGAACAATTCTGTCCGATGAAGAAGCCGCGAAGGTAGATGCGACATTCAGCTTCCGTCTGTATCTGGGAAATGAATATGCAAATGAGGACAGCCTTCCTCTGGCGGATATGTATACGTATTACATCAGGGATCCGCAGGGTTACTATGGCATGTGGGATTCACAGGCGCAGACGTTTACGAGGCTGGAGGGAGTGACAACCTTTGAACAATTCATGGCACTGCCTGAGGATGTACGGCGTTCGGCCACCTACACCACATCAATGTACGGAGCTATCTCTAAGATCCGTGCGGGATATACTGTGGAAGTACGGGATCTGATTGTCGGCACAAAGTATAAGGTGGAGGAGCGCGACGAGGAGCTTCCGAAAGGCTATACAAGGAGAGCTTCCGACGGCTATGTCCGCACCGATCCGGGGCCGGAAGGGACGGAGTACGTCTATTATACCGAGAACGGAGTATACGGCAGACATGTGCTGACAAAGGAGAGCACAATAACCGCGGAGCCTGTATCGGACACCATCGCTTCAAAGACCGATTCACCGGAGCTTGAGATCCGCAACCAGGAGGGCTGGGGCCTGACTGCAAGTAAGGTGTGGACGGATAAGGACTTTATGACGCACGATCCCATCTATCTGGCGATCTATCTGCGGACAGGAGAAGAGCCTGACTGCACGTATACGCTGCTGCCGGATATGGTCAGACAGCTTACCAACAAGGATACGGAAGCATACTTCTTCTTCCAGGATCTTAAGGTCAACGGAACCGCGTATCAGTTTGATCAGTTCGTTGTCCGGGAAGTGGGAGTGACCGCAGGTGAAGGGCAGACGCCCGCCGTTGACAGCGCGGGAAAAGTCACCGTGGACAGCAATGTCACGGTAACTCCCATAGATGATGGTGATTCTATAGAGGTTGGCGGAACGCCCGCCGGCGGCACCTATCGCAAAGAGACCTACACCGTAAGCTATGAAACCGGCTCCTCCACAGGGCGCAACAGCAACATCCGCAACGATATCGTTACAAATGCGCGGCCCGGCATCCGGATCTTTAAGACCGACTGGAGCGGCGAGAATTATCTGTCCGGCGCGGCATTCACACTGAAGGATGAGAGTGGAAACAATGTCGCGGCTGCTTCCTATACGTCGGACAGCACAGGTCTGGTTACGACGGCTTATCTGAGCCCCGGAACGTATAAGGTGGAGGAGATTAAAACCCCTTCGGGATATGTGGCGATGGACGGAGAAATCACCATCACTGTCGCAAAGGATGGAGATAATAAGGATACGTTTACCGTGACGGG
>CADBNG010000154.1 GCA_902795985.1 uncultured Lachnospiraceae bacterium | reverse complement strand
TACAGATCTACTGCCCTGGGATTCTGTGTCCTTGCCATCAGGTCTCTCGCCTCCCGCATGGTCTCCGCCATGATCGGGGTCAGATCCCTGTAGTCGTTGTTCAGATAATCCTCACGGAGATTGGTCCGGGTGAACCGTCCCGTGGAGGAAAGCATAAGATCCGCGTTTTCGTGAGCGCCGTCGCTCTTGATAATGGCCTTGATGTTATGATAATCATATTTCAGGCGCATCATCTGGACGACCTGGTCTTCCGGACAGACCTGTTCGATCTCCTTGAAAATGCTGTTGCGTCTTTCGATCAGGACCTGATCGATCTGCTCGAGCTTCATTCCGGACATGTTCGGCCATCCGGCTTCCGCGATAAGCCTCGCTGCCATGTCGGCGTTTTCGGACATGATCGCCTGCTCAAAGCGCTCATAACGGATCATATTCTGAAGTTTGTTGTTGAGCTTTGATGCCAGGAACATGTAATCCCTGAAGGACACATATTTTACGGGATCATACGCGATCTTGTTAACAACCATAACTCATTCCTTATCATCCGAATAATACTTTAGCGACTTTCGCGTCCAGACCTTCTCTGGCGATCGCAAGCAGGGAATCGACGGAACAGTTGACCGAAATATCCCTGTCTTTCAGGAACAGTCCGCCCATGATCTTTGCCGGCTCCTCCGCCAGCGTCAGTCCGGCGTTTCTGCCCATCGCGGCCAGTCTGGCGTTCGCGGCGGCAATCAGCTTTTCGCCGATGTTGTTCCGGTCCATTTCGCTGAGCTGGATCTGCTCGTTTCCGGTCACGGAAGCCTGAACCGCTTTTCCGGCAAGGAAGTCCACGTATTCGTCCTCCGGCATCCGCAGGATGGTCTTCTTTGCCATGGCGTAGGCCTGATCGATCATATCCTGCTTGGTGCCGAGCACTTCTTTGCGGGACTGAAGATTGGCCGCGCGGATTTTACGGTCCGCGGCAGCGGCGGCTTCAACCTTGCCGCTTTCCATCTTCTCGTCATAGACGGTCTTCGCCTGCTCTTCGTATGCTGCAAGGATCTCTGCCGCTTTGGCCTCGGCTTCGGCGATCTGTGCGGACGCGTCGGCTTTGGCTTCTGATATGATGCGGTCTGTGATCTTTTCAATACCTTTCATATTTATACCTCGATTAGGTCGGTAAGATCGGTGTGTCTTATGCGCCCAGGTTTAAATTTAACAGCATCAGGAAGGACGCCAGGAGGGAAAGGATCGCGTAGAACTCAACGGTAATACACATAACGATACCTTTTGCCCAGTCGTCCGGACGTCTTGCCATCAGGTTGATCGCACGGGCGGCAGCGCGTCCCTGTGCCGGTGCGGAAATGCATCCGCCGATCATCATCGGAACGCAGGCGCCGAATACGCGGAGACCGTCCATGACGGACATGCCGGTCGCAGTACCGGCGAAAACGCCCATCTGGATCAGCGCGAAGAACCAGATAACCAGACCGTACAGGCCCTGGGTGCCCGGGATAACCTGCAGGATCATAACTTTACCGAAATAAGAGGGATCTTCTCCCAAAAGGCCGATACCGGATTCACCGGCCAGGCCCGTACCTTTGGCGGAACCCGCACAGCAAAGTCCTACAGCAAGGCCGGCTCCTAAAAACCCGATCGCCAAACCACCGAAATCTGCGAAAAAGCTCATTGTTTCTCCTCCTTAGTAGTGATATCAAAGAATTTTGTATTGATAGTTAAAGGTCTGAAAGCCTTTCCTCCGTCGCGGTACCATTTTCCGAAGAACTCCAGGTATTGCAGACGAAGTGTATGTACGAAACATCCGATGATGTTAAGCAGGAAGTTGAGGACATGTCCGATCAGGAACACCACGACGAACAGGATCGTTCCTCCGACTGTCGGGCCGTTGGCATTTCCAAGGGAGCCCAGCTGGTTGAACACGCTGGCGATAACGCCGCCGGCCAGCATCAGGGCCATCAGACGGGAATAGGAAAGGAAATCTCCCAGATATCCTGTCGCCCCGTTGTACAGGGAGCTCACAATGCCCGTGATCTTGCCGAAGCCCTTCCCGGTAATCAGCGAACCGAGAACCATCATGCCCAGGCCTATGTACAGAACGATGTTCGTCATTCCCAGGGCAAAGAACGCAAGTCCCGCGAGAATGATCCACCAGCTGAAGTCGTTGAAGATCGCGTCGGCCCAGTCGCCGTCCTTGATCTTGAGATAACAGCCGATAATCGTTCCGACGAACAGATGAATGCCGCCGAGCAGAATCGCTCCGATCAGGACGTACAGGGGGTTGTTGCCCTGCAGGAGGTTCAGCGGGAGGCTGATATCCACGCCGTCCATGATATGGATGTTCGCGAAATTCGGCACCAGCGCGATGTCCTTGCCGAACCATCCGGCGACGACCGTAACCAGGTCTCCGAAGAAACCGTTGATCAAAAAGCCCATGATGAACGTGGTAATGCCGCATTCAATCAGCAGGCCGGCCATATGCCGCATGGTCCCTTTGGGTTTTCCTTTTTTCAGGAAAATCACGCCGGCGACAAACATGATGAGTCCGTAGGCCATATCCGCGAACATGATTCCGAAGAACAGCGCGAAGAACGGCATGATAAAGGGATTGGGATCCAGTCCGTTATAGGCCGGCAGGGAATACATTTCCGTGACGACGTTGTACGGACGGGTCAGGGTGTTGTTTTTGAGTTTGATCGGCACTTCCGCCGGATTTTCCGGATCCGGATCCTCGGTTTCCCAGGCGCAGGTGTATTTATCCAGCACCTCACCGAGCTTTTCCTCCTCCGGAGCGGTAATCCATCCTTCCATCCGGAATGTGCTTCTTGTATTCAGAGATTTGGTGCTTGCCTCTTCCCGGTCGATCATGGTCTGGATCGTTTCCAGACCGAGCTGGAGCTTCTGACGGTTTGCCGCCTCGGCAATAATCGCGTCGGTTTTTTCCTGTTTGCCCTTTTCGAGATCCAGAAGAGACTGTTTCGCTCTTGCGGTCACTTCTTTCGGGGTACCGTTAAGCCCGGTCATGACGATCGGCACGAAATAAATCGGCTTCAGCGCCGCCAGGACCTCTTCCGCGAGCCCCTTGTAATAGACGACACTGACAAAACGGAACATTTTATCCTCGGAAACCAGGGTGATATCGGCTTCCAGGTCCGAAATGGTTGCCCGTGCGTCCTCAATGCTCTCGGCAATGGGAATGGTACCGTAGATGACATCACAGAACTGGGTGGACGACTGCCCGAGATCCTGGTCCATATCGATCCAGGGTTCCATGGACGTGATGGTCGTCTGCTCCCGGTTTTCCTGGGCGATAATGCTGCGGATGGCAACATCGTTGTCCAGGATTCCCTGGGCGATCCGAAGATCTTCCTCCAGCGCGGATTCATCGAGCACTTCCTTCAGTTCCACTTCCGGAAGCGGGGTCAGCAGCCCCTTGCTGTAGGGGGAATACTTGTTCAGACGGGCCAGAGCGTTGGTCAGCGTCGATTTCTTCGAACGCAGATCCATCAGCGTGTTGGAATGAAGGGCGCCGGAAGAACGGTCTTCGCCTTCCTCTTCCTCCATCACGGGCTCGTCGATCTGAACACAGCCAAGGAGCATGAGATCCTTCAGGATGTCTTCTTTCTGTGACTGAACCGCAATGAGCTTCAGCTTTTTCATTGCTATAATGCTCATTTACTCTTTTACGATCCTTTCTTTGATCAGCTCAACGGCTGCGTCCATATGGGCCTGTGCCATCGATTTCAGATCAGCCTGAATGTTACCGGTTTCGGAGGTGATGCCATCAATATTATCGTCAGCTTTCTTATCCAGATCCGCTGCGATCTGCGCTACCTGCTCCGAAGCCCTTTTCTTAGCATCCTCAACCATGGCCTTGCCGTCCGCGTCTGCTTTCGCGAGAATATTCGCCGCTTCCAGCTTTGCGTCGCTGCGAATTTTCGCCGCGGTACTTTCAGCTTCTTCCACCGCTGAGATTACCTCTAACGCCACTCAAACACCTCCTTCTAAAGGACTACGAAAAATTTTTGCTTTTTCTATATTATCATCCGGAAGATGTCAATGCAATCATGAATTTGACAAAATTTTAACGGGCAATTTTAACAAAGTCTAAATAGGGACACGGGGACGTTTCCCTTGTCCGGAAAACCGAACGGGGGGACACATCACCTGGCAGTAAAACAAGGGGACTGCGGGTGCGGCAAAAACCGTCCCCTTTTCACAGTCCCTTTGTCACGCCCGATATTCCTTTTCCGTCAGACTGCTGCACTCTGCTGTCTCTTCTCGATTCCGGTTTCGCCGGCAATGCGCTGTGCCAGATCTCCCGCCAGTACTTCGGAGGATTCTTCTGTCGCATTGACAACGAAAGTATAGTTTCCCGCGTACCCCCAGCCTTTACTGTAGCCTTTATAATAACGGGTCCGGACACGATCCATTTTATGAAGCTTCTTTCGGGCCGCAGCCTCGCCGATCCCGGCGGTTCCGGCATAAACGCCGGCCCTGTATTCGAAATCTGCTCCGATAAAGATCTTCACGCAGTCTTTCTTCTCTTCCATGGCACGTCCCGCAAACCGGTCAACCAGAACGCAGGGTCCCTGCAGTGCCAGAGCGCGGCAGGCGGCGATCTGTGCCTGGACAAAAGCACCCGCCGGCGGCATCATCATATTTTCTCCCTCGTCCGCCGTAATATCATAGGCTGCCCGGACCGGCCGTTCATCGTACCG
Source organism: uncultured Lachnospiraceae bacterium (assembly GCA_902795985.1). The sequence goes on along the minus strand of CADBNG010000154.1, from coordinate 8,328 downwards.
CTTCAGCAGTTTTTCCGGTATCCCGCTGAGGCGGGCCGCTTCCGTAAGGATCTCCTGCTCATAACAGGGGACTCCCAGCTTTTCCGCCAGCTGATGGGCGATTCCTGAACTGCCGGAACACAGCTCACTGTCCACGGTGACCACCAGATGATCCGCATCCGCATGGGTCGGATGAAGAAGGCGGATCGTCTTTTTCCGGTTTCCGATCGCCCGTCCGGCGATGCAGCACACCGCGGAAACCGCTACCCCTGCGAACAGCGGGTCCAGACCCATCGGCAGGTGCCAGATGGTCCCGAACAGCAGTACCGTCAGGGGACTGGCAATGATGGAAACCAGAATACAGGTTTTATTGATCTTTCCGTGCTTCCACAGGGCCAGGGTCATGGGAAGGAATACCACAGCGCCGCGCAGACCCATGGACATGAAGCCGAAGCTCAGGATGGTGTCTCCCAGCGGTCCCGAAGAAAGCAGGACGCCGGCCGCCATTACCAGGATGATAATGCATTTGGAAAGGACGTTGTTCAGTCTTTCGTCATTCATTTTGTCCGAATACCGTTTGATGATATCTCTTCGGATGATGGTGGAAATCCCCATGGCCAGTCCGGCACCCGTTCCCACAACCGCGATGAACAGCGTCCCCAGGATCAGCCCCGAAAGCACCGGCGGAAGGTACAGGGTGGTAAAGGTGGTCAGCGCATTCTTTGCGACGATATCCGGATAATTGGCGCGCATGAACAGGCCGACCAGGATGCCGCCGATTCCGATGGGCGGGATCAGGAACGCGCTGATCAGGGCGCCGGTACGCGCCGAGCGGTCGGATTTTCCGGACATCACCGCCTGGGCATAGGTCTGCGTTGTCAGAACTCCGAGCACCAGGGAAACGCCCGCGCCGATATCCTTTCCGGCTCCCTGAGCCACCAGGCTGCCAAAATGAACGCCCGCAGGGTTGTCGATAGTCCCCGTCATCTGGAGGAATCCTTCGATTCCCCCGCTCTGCACCAGCACCATCACGCCGCAGACGATCATGGAAACATACAGAAGCACCAGCTTCAGGATGCCGACCATTCCGGCTCCCTGGGTTCCGCCCAGAACGACATACAATGCCATAAATGCAGCAGTGACAATCAGTGCCGGGATCATCCCGAGATCCGGGGCGATGACGGCAATAACCGCTGTGCCCGCGATCAGCTGCGCTATTACATTAATGAAAGTCCCCAGCGAACTCATCAGCGAAGCCGCAAGCCCGGCTTTCGGACCGTATTCCTTGCTGATAATGCCGATCAGCGTCATGCAGCCGGATTTCCGCCACGGTTTCGCATAGACCAGCGCGAGCATCAGGCAGGCAATTCCGCCGCCGAGGGTGAACCACCAGGCGGACATTCCGTAATTGAAGGCCAGCTGCGCGGTACCTACTGTGGAGGATCCGCCGACCAGTGTCCCCATAATGATTCCCGCAACGATCGGCGACCCGTTGATATTGCCGTAGCTCTGCGGTCTGGTTCCGGACCAGACCGCGAGGCCGGCAATGCCGAGAATGCTGATCAGCAGACCGGCGATTTGTAAAACTGAAAGATTCATGATCGATTCCTCGTTTCCGTTTATGTAAAAATGACGTGGAAAGACGCGCTGTCTCAGCCGATTTTTCTTTCTGCTTCCTTTTCCCGGAGCTGCATGCCGGTCATGGTTTCCAGGAAGGAAACGATCATTCCCGTGACGGAAGCCGGATCCGCGTCCGACGCGTTGACGGAAATATCGTACTTATTGGCATCTCCCCAGCCTTTGTTGTTTCCTCTGTAATAATTGCTGTAGGCGCGGTCTGCCTTCTTCAGAGAACGGATTGCCGCACTCTCGCTTAAGCCCTTCTGCTCCGCAAAAACGCGGGCCCGGTCTTCAAAATCCGCATGGATATAAATGCTGATGTGATTCCGGTTTCCGGCCAGCGCCGCGTTGGAATGACGGTCGACCAGGATGCAGGGGCCTTCCGCTGCCAGCTGGCGGGCCGCAAAAACCTGGGCCGTTACAAAATCCGCCGCGGGAGCGATCCGGATCGGAGCGTCTCCGTCCGCCAGGAGGTCGTAGGCGGCATGTACGGCACGGCCGTCGTATCGATGCATCAGTTTATAGGGAATACCGCTGATCTCGGATGCGCGGTCCAGAATTTCTTCTCCATAGCAGGGAATATGAAGGATCTCTGCCAGTTCCTTCGCGATTTTGTCGCCGTTGCTTCCCAGTTCGCTGTCAATCGTAATAACCATTTCGTCCTTATTGATCTTCATTGTTTTTTCTCCTTTTTCCTATGTACTGTTTTCAGTATTTATTTCCGGAGCTGTTTTCAGCTCTTCGGATTCCTTTGGACTGCCGTTCTCTTTTACGGCGGCGGTATTCTTCCAGATAGATGATTTCCGCCTTTTTGATCAGGCGCTGCGCTTTCGCGCCTGTGTAGGGTGGACCAGTTCTTCCTCCGTCAGGTTCTGAATATAATCCACGATGTGGGAGGCGATCGCCTGCGGGGTTCCATGGGTGGAATTGACGGTGAGATCATAATTTCCGGCTTTTCCCCAGTTTCTGCTGACGCCCCGGAAGTATCTGCGGCGGCGGCGTTCTTCTTTCGCAAACACGGATTTGGCTTTTGAAAAATCGATATTGTGATCCACGGCGTAATTCAACTCCTTATCTCTTTGATCCGCATGTACAAACACCCGTACGTGATCCTCCCGGTCGCTTAAGGAAGCATTCGCATGATGATCGACCAGGATGCAGCTTTCCCGTTCCGCAATCTCCCGGCACGCCGCGATCTGAGCCAGCAGGAAATTCCTGGCCGGAGGCATCCGGAGTCCGCTTTCGTCCTCCGCCGTCAGATCATAGGCCGTATGGACCGTCTTCTCTTCATACTTTTTAAGAAGCCGGTGCGGAATTCCGCTGATTTTTACTGCTTCATCCAGAATCTCTGATCCGTAGCACGGAATATGCAGTGTCTGTGCCAGTTCTTCGGCGATCTGTTCTCCTCTGCTGCCGGGTTCCGTTTCCACCGACACCACCAGTCTGTCTTTTTTCAGTTTCATTTCTCTCTCCTTCTTTCCTTCAAAAAGTTCCGGATAACACAAAAGCCGGTACAACGGCAATCGACATCGGTCTCATGCGTTATACCGGCTCTCCGGCCGGTTCCGCTGTTCTTTTAAACAGCCCCGGCGAAAACGGTGTGTTATTTGGGAGTGTGTGATTTATTCAGGCTGCGTACGGCCGTTTTCGGCCCGCAGGTCCTTACATGAACTGATTCTGTTCGGCGACATAGTCCTTGTACTTGATGAACACGGAACGGATCGCTGTTTCCAGAGCTCTTTTGGCATTTCCGTAATAATAGTTTTCAAATACCTCCATCAGCTCGTCCGGACCGTCATTCAGATTGTAGCCTACCAAAAGCCTGGTGATAAACCGTTTGGTCAGCTCCGTAACCATGGATGCTTCCGCTTCGACGATTACTCCGGTTCTTTTGTCAAAAACGACCGCTACGACCAGAATGTGAAACGCTGCTTCCACCGTTGTACTGGTGGGCAGTTTGGCATATCCGGACAACAGCACCGTGTTCCAATGATGTACCTCTGACATTTCCTTCGCCTCCTAAAAACAAAAAACGGTAAAAGAACCAGGTTCCAAAACCCTTTTATCTTTTACCGGCTTCTCCGCGGATCTCCCGAATGCTTTTGGCACCCGCTCCGACGGGAACGTTTTTTCTTTTCGACTGCCACAATACTCCTGTTTTCCGGAAAAGTCAACACCTGAAATAAACTTTTTTTGCGATCCTTTTTTTGCGATATGAGTGACAATATGCCGGGCACGGACGTGGGGACGCTGCAGATGTCCGAAAAAACCGGACAGATAAAACGTCCCCTGTTCATAAGAGAGTTATCTCCCTGCTGCCGTTATTTTGGACAGGGGGACTGGACAAGGGAAACGTCCCCCTGTCCAGTCCCCTGTCCATTTTTTATCCGGCCAGCCTGTTATACCGATAAAGGAAGGTTACGATGTTGGCACGGGAGCAGCCGTCGTTCTTCATGAACTTTCCGCCGGAGCCTTTGATAATGCCGTTTTCGTTGCCCCAGAGGACGGCCTTGTAGGAGTCCGCTACAGAAGGCTGGATGTCTGAGAACGGGCTCTTCTTCGCCTTCGGCTCCGGTTTGCCGGCCCAGCGCCAGAGCATCGTGGCGGCTTCGCCGCGGGTCACGCCGTTTTCGGACTTGAAGGTCTTATCCTTATATCCCTTGATGATGCCTTCGCCCACTGCCCAGCGGATCGCGTCATAGAACTTCGTCTTCGAATTCACGTCCGTAAACGACAGCTTCGCCGTGGATTTTGGCTGTCCGGCCATGCGCCAGATGAAGGCCACGAACTCGCCGCGGGTGACGGTATCATCCGGCTTAAAAGCGGTCGAGCATTTGGTGATGCCGTTGTCCACCGCCCAGTAAACCGGGGTGTAATACGTCTTTTTGGGATTGTTCACGTCGCTGAAACGGGTCTGGATCTCACAGGACGCGCTCAGACCGTTCCGCTCCGTAACAGTAACCGTGGCTTTGCCGTACTTCTTCGCTGTCACCTTTCCGTTCTTATCCACGGTGACGATGGACTTGTCGCTGCTCGTCCAGGTCAGCGGCGCGTCCGAAGCATCGGCAGGCGTGATCTGTGCTTCCAGCTGCAGGGTCTGGCCGACGGCAAGCTCCGCGGACGTTTTGTTCAGCTTCAGCGTCTCCACTCTCAAGGGAGGAATCGTTGTTTTGTAAATATGGCTGCTGTCGCGGCGGCAGGTGAAAAGAACGGTTCCGGGCTTCGCGCCTGTCGGCGTTTCAATGACCGTGCCTTCGTCCCAGTCATGGTCCAGCGCCGGGATCGTTACCAGTCCGGCAAGCGGAACCGTTCCGGCACCGTCTTCAAAGTATTTCCCGCACGCGGTGCAGAACCAGTATTCCTCTGTTCCATAGACTTCACAGGCCGGCGGCTGCTCGGGAACGAAAACGAGGGTATGTCCCTTTGCCGGAAGAAGAACCTCTTCCGCCGTCAGTTCCGTCTGTCCGTCCTGATCGGCATACATCATTTCGCAGCTGTCGCAATAGTAATATCCGATATGGCCGTCTTCTTCACAGCTGTTTTCCGCTTCTTCGATCCATGTCAGGGAATGCGGGATCTTATCGATCGGTCGTACCGAGCCCGGCTTGCTCTCTCCGCAGATACGGCAGTGAATGGTTTCTCTGCCTGGCGCAATGCAGGTGGCCGGTATATCCACCCTGTACTCCGTTTCCCATTCATGGGCTGCCGGAATGGTTTCTCCGTACTCCACAGTCACTCCGCAGTCCTGGCAAACACGATTGCCGGTATAGCCATCCACAGTACAGGACGGCGCAAGCTGCCCTTCTACAGTGACGTTCTTATGGTTGTTCTTGTCCACCGGTATCTCCTGCTGCGGGGTCAGAACTTCGCTGCATTCCGAGCAGTGGCTTCCTTCCGTCAGACCTGTCTGAACACAAGTGGCCTCTACAGCGGCATCCGTTACCGGGACGTGGCCCTTCGCCGGGATCACGGTTCCGGTTTTGATCGTATGCAGGCAGATATCGCAGACGACATCGCCGGTATAGCCTGCCTCTGTGCAACTGGCTTCCTTCTGTCCGTCGACATGAGTTGTCTCATGGCTGCACTCGTTCACCGGAATATCTTCCGTATAGCTGTATCCGCAGACGGTGCAGGTGTATTTGCCTTCGCCTGCTTCATCATAAGTTGCCGGGGTAATCACTTCATAGGTATAGGAGCAGTTCTCTGTCTGGGGATCGTCGCCTTTTATACAGTTCCGGCTGTGCGTTCCGTCCTCATTGGAGATCCATTCGGTGTACCCCGGATGCCCGGCGGCCTGGATCACCTGGGTTTCAAAGGCATCGCACTTCGTGCAGTACCGGCGCTGCTCGCCGTTTTCCGTACAGGTTGCCTCGGATTCGACCGTCCATTCACCGAAGGTGTGCCCTGTTGCCGGAATGCCTTTGGAGTTGTACTCGGAACAGTACAGGCAGTACTGGCGTTGTTCGCCGGTTTCCGTGCAGGTTGCGGGAACCTCCGTCTCCCAGTCGCCGTAGGTATGGTTTTTGTGCGTAATGGTGAATTCTTTCCGGAGCGTGCCGGTGTAGTTGCCTGTACCGGTTATGACTGCCGCGGCAGTGCCCGGAAGGGTATTGTTTTCGTAGGATACCGTATAGTCCGTGCCGGCTGTCAGTGTTTTCGAGCCCTTCTTCACGGTGACCGACGGCTCTTTGGCTGTGCCGTCACACTCGTAGGAAGTATTGCCCAGCGTAACCGCCGCGTCCGCCAGAGACAGCGGGTTAATGGCAAACTCCACCGTTTTGGTGCCGGTGAAGAAACCGGTTCCAGTGAGGATCACTTCTGCGGTTCCGGCGTTGATATTATTTTCGTAGGCAACCGTGTAGTCCGTGCCCTTTTTCAGGGTATTCCCGCTATAGGATACCGTCGGCACCGGCTGCCTCGCCGATCCATTGTAGTCATAGCTTTCCGGTGAAAGGGTGACGTCCGCGGCAGCGATGTCCACGGAGCCGTCCCCGCCGACACGGAGGGTACAGGTTTTGCTGAGCGACGGGAAATAGTTGCTGTAGACTTTCAGGGTAACGATTCCGGGGGCGTGGGGTTTCAGCTCATAAAGCGGCGATGAATATCCGGATATCGGCCGCTCAAAGGAAAAGACCGCCTCATCGGATGACTCAAAGCTTACGCCTCCGACTACATCTTCGAAATCCATAGCATAAAGAATATCCGTCAGGCTGACGGACGATGGGACCGCGCTGCTGTAGCCTGTCAACGTGTTGTTTAACGACCAGTAGATCTGAAGCGAGCCCGGCTGCGCTGCTGTAAAAGTAAATCCGCAGACACTGCACACACCGGTCACGGTTCCGTCCGCATTGTCAGTGTAAGTGAAGGTATGGGCTCCGAGCGGAAGCGCCTCTTCCTTCGTTTTTCCGCAGATTGTACATTTGTAATGCGCGGTTCCCGGAGCTGCGCAGGTGGAAGGATCCGTGCTTTCCAGAACAAAATGATGTTCGCAGCTGTCCACCGTGATCGTCTGGGAGCTCAGTTCTGTTCCGTTTCGATACGCAGTGATCACAGCTGTTCCTTCTCCCGCAGCGCGGACCGTATTCCCGGATATGGACAGAACGGAAGGGTCGGAAGAAGTGAAAGTCAGCGGTTCGGCAACGGACATCGTAAACCGGAAGCTGTCGTTTGTCAGGATCGCCTGCGGGCTCAGCGTTTCCTCCTGTCCGGTCTGCATCTGGTTGTTCCCGATAATTTTCCAGTCTGTAATATAATCCAGCGAAACATCCAGTGTCTGAGTGATGTTTTCCGCCGCTGTTCCCCGGGATTCATCCAGAGCGTCTTCGAATGAAAGCTGGCCGGCCAGAGTCCTGGGATAGTCCGCCTGATCATTGTTGAAATAACCCAGGCCGATATACTTATAATTCGGGTTAATGATGGATGTATAATGGCCGGTGACCGCATCCGGAGTCTGGTTCACCCAGTCGGCTTTTTCTCCATACCACTGGTTGATTCCATATACCAGATTTTCCGAGGTGGAATGATAGGCAATGTCCTCCGCCCATCCCCGGACCCCGTTGCTGGTAACTGTATAAATATTTTTTTGATTCAATCGGTAATGGTCGTGCCCGACAATATAATATGAAATGCTGTTTTCCGCCGCCCGGATCCGCGCGATCTGCTCCAGCTCCGATGACCATTTGATTGGAACATAATCGGAAAGCGTCAGGTTCCGGGAAGAGTTCCGGGGATCCTGTACCCCTTCCCGGCAGGCCTCCAGACGGATCTCATTGATCCGGTCGATGGCTGCCTGCGTATCCACAAGATAGCTGCCTTCAATTCCGAGCAGGATGCATCCGTCTGATGCTTCCTCTACGTCCGCCGGCAGCACCTCCGCTGCCTGCACGAGCCGGCCTGTAAGCAGAACAACTAACAAACAGGCTGTCCATAAGGCTGCCCGTCTCAGAAAAAGATATGTAGTTTTCATGCGTGTCCTCCAGTTACGTCAGAGTTTTATTTGCCTAACTATAATACCACGTTTTCTAACAAATAGCATTCTAATGGTTAGTTGAATTGCTATTTCGGGCGATTTGTTTTCCCGGACCGGCCGGAAGGGACGGAGCAGGGGGCGATAGGGACTGTCCCCTTTGGCTCCCGGCCCGGAAGGGACGGAGCAGGGGGCGGAAGGGACTGTCCCCTTTGGCTCCCGGCCTGGAAGGGACAGAGCCTGGGGCGATAGGGACTGTCCCC
>CADBNG010000153.1 GCA_902795985.1 uncultured Lachnospiraceae bacterium | reverse complement strand
CGGCTCATCCGGCATTTTCTGGATGCTTCGCCTACGGATCTGGAAGGCAGCCCCGCCAGAGAAGACTCATTCCGGAACAGCCCGGAGGGGTACCGCTGCGAAAAGGCCCAAACCCTGGATTTCAGCAGCAAACGGGCGTATGCGGAGTCGGTACTGCGGCTGAAGCGCTATGAACGGTTCGGCCCGGTCCGGGTCAAAAGCGCGGGAGACGGCAATCTGGACGCGGGCATCTTGACCCGCGGAATCCGAAGGATCGAACTGCGGTTGTGTGATATCAATCCCTTCGATATCTGCGGCGTTTCAAAGCACGACCTGGATTTTATGACTGCGCTGATGCTGCTTTGCATGACGGAGGATGTTTCTCCGAACACGCCCATGGAGCTTCTGACGGCATGCGGCCGCGTGAACCGAATGCTTTCGCTCGGCCTTGAGGAAGGAATTGCTGCCATGATCCATCAGGAGGAGTGCGGGCAGAAGCGAAGCGACAGGGTCCGTGATCTGATACGCAGGCAGGGAATGGACGGCTTCCGGATGCTGGCGGAGGCGTATGGAAGAACGGCTGCGGAAGAGGAGACAACGTAATGGAGGAGAAAAAAATCAAAAGAGCCGTACAGCTGTATCCGCTGTATGAAGCGGCTTCCGGAGATCTTCTTTTTTATTCGGTCATCGAAACGCTGTTTCTGACGCTGGTCAAGGGGTTTTCCGTACAGGAAATCACCGCAATCATCTTTATGACAGATCTGGCGGACCTTCTTTTGGAGTATCCATCCTATCGGATCATCCGACGGATTGGAAACAGCCGCTCTACCGTTCTGGGGGGCATTCTGCCCCTGATCAGCATTATCATGATCACGGCGGGGCGAACGCTGCCCGTGATAGTGATTGGCAATATTTTTTTCACGGCGGCGGGTAATTTTCAGTCCATGGCCGGCGCGGGTGCAAGGAACAACCTGGTGCTGACCGGAGAAAAGGACCGATATGCCGGCCTGTTTTCCCGGTCGAATATCCTCTTTTCCGTGACCTCCATGCTGGCGGCGACGCTGATGCCTTTCGCGTTTACGTATAACCGTTACCTTCCCTCCGCAATTTGTATCCTTTTGTATGCCGCCATTGCCGTCACGGCATTCCTGATCCCCGATTATTCCGAAAGCAAGGGCGTTCTGCCGGCGGAGGAAGAAAGAAAAAAAGCGACCGGCCGGATCGGAAAAGGACTGCTGCTTCTTCTCGCGGTGTTTTCCGGATTCTTTTGCGCAGGATCGGTGTTTGGGAGCAATACACAGCTGTTTTTAAGCGGCCGGCTGGGGGAAATGCTTTCCGAACAGGAGACGATTTTCATCTACGGCGCGATTATCTGGCTCTCCAGAGCCGTGAAGCTCGGCGCCAATGTGATCCTTTCCCGCATCCTGGATCTGACGAAGGAACGGATTGTGGTCATCTCCAGCGTATGCTTATTTGGTGCATTTCTGACGATCGGAATCACCGGGATCCTTTTCCAGAAATCCTGGTTTCCGGTTATCGCAGCCGGAGCGCTTTATGTGGCCGTAAGGGGCGTCGTCTGGGACCCGCTCAGAACGTATCTTCGCATGACGGCGGCGGACACGAACAGCAAAAAACGGCAGCAGACGATCCTGATTGCGCTGAACGCGGGACAGTCGGTTACAAAGATCCTGATGGATCTGATCGTCGTGGGCATTCTGAACCTTTTCCCGCTGGAATATGTCTTTCTGGCCTTTGCCGCGGTCTGCGGGGTACTCGTCGTTCTTTCTGTCCAGCTGAAAAAAGAGCTGGTCAGCAAGCTTGAGCTTCTGCGCTATGAGGCGGTCCTGAAAACGGAAGAGGTCGACCGCATCGCCGGTACGCTGTTTGACCGTCTGCTGGATGCGGGAATGGATCAGAAAGAGGCGGTCTCGTACCGGCTCCTGGCGGAGGAGAAGCTTCTGGCATGTCTGAAGAACGGAAAAGCCGGGCAGCCGCTTTCCGTAATTCTTTCCAAAAAAATGAACGGTCTCTTTGTAGATCTCACGGTGGGGGAGGATAAAATGGACCTTTTCGAGATCCCCCTTACAGGCGACGAAGTATCCCGGG
>CADBNG010000152.1 GCA_902795985.1 uncultured Lachnospiraceae bacterium | reverse complement strand
GAAAAAGCACAGGCAAGACCGCAACCGGCAGGACCACCGGAAAACGTTCCGGCAAACCTGCTTCCAAAAAAACCGCGTCCGCGCGTCAGGATAACCTGCCGTCCGGGAAAAACCGTCCCCGTTTCGGCGAACTGGACCAGTACCTGTTCGGACAGGCGACGCACTATGAGCTGTACCGCAAAATGGGTGCGCATCCCGGCGTTGAAAACGATAAAGAGGGCATCTGGTTCACTGTCTGGGCGCCCAACGCAGTTGCTGTTTTTGTCGTGGGTGATTTTAACGGATGGAACAAGGACGCCACGCCGATGTACCGGATTGCCGACATGGGCGTCTATGAGGTGTTTGTACCCGGTGCGCAGTTCGGCCAGCTGTACAAATATCTGATTATTGCCCGCGACGGACGGGAACTGTACAAAGCGGATCCGTACGGATTCTCCTCGGAAAAGCGTCCCGGCACAGCCTCCCGCATCGCCGATATTTCCTACAAATGGGGCGACGGTGTCTGGATGAGAAACCGTCAGGCCAAGGCGCCCACGGAGCAGCCGGTATCCATCTATGAGGTGCATCCCGGTTCCTGGAAAAAGCATCCCTGGTCGGACAGCAATCCCGAGGGTTTCTATAACTATAAGCAGTTTGCGAAGTCCCTGGCGGAATATGTCAAAGACATGGGCTATACCCACGTGGAACTGATCGGTATCGCGGAGCATCCGCTGGACGCGTCCTGGGGCTACCAGGTCACGGGTTATTACGCACCCACATCCCGCTATGGCAGTCCGGCCGAGTTCAAATATCTGATCGATTATCTGCACAAAAACAAAATCGGCGTCATCCTGGACTGGGTGCCTGCACATTTCCCGAAAGATTCCGCCGGTCTTGCGGATTTTGACGGCGACGCTGTTTACGAGCATGCGGATCCCCGCAAGGGAGAGCATCCGGAATGGGGCACCAAGATTTTCAACTACGGGCGTCCCGAAGTGAAAAACTTCCTGCTGGCAAATGCTCTCTACTGGGTCGAAGAATATCATGTAGACGGTCTGCGTGTGGACGCGGTCGCCTCCATGCTTTATCTGGACTACGGCCGCAAAGACGGCCAGTGGGTTGCCAACGAATACGGCGGCAACTACAATCTGGAGGCGATCGAATTCTTCAAACATCTTAATTCGCTTGTGCAGGGCCGCAACCCCGGCGTGATGATGATTGCCGAGGAGTCCACGGCCTTCCCGCGGATCACAGGAGATGTCGAGCACGACGGCCTGGGCTTCACGTTCAAGTGGAATATGGGGTGGATGCACGATTTCCTGGAATACATGAAGCTGGATCCGTATTTCCGGAAATTCAACCATAATAAGATGACTTTCGCCATGACCTACGCGTCCAGCGAAAACTATATTCTGGTGCTGTCCCATGACGAAGTGGTGCACCTGAAGAAATCCATGCTCAGCAAGATGCCGGGTGAAGGGCAGGAGAAATTTGACAACCTGATGGCCGGCTACACCTTCATGACCGGGCATCCCGGCAAAAAGTTGCTGTTTATGGGCCAGGATATCGGCCAGTACAGAGAATGGAGCGAAGAGCGGGAGCTTGACTGGTACCTGCTGGAGGACAAAAAGCACGAACATCTGCAGGCCTGGGTACGCGACCTGCTGATGATGTATAAGAAATATCCCGCCCTGTATACGCGGGACACCAGCTACGACGGTTTTACCTGGATTAACGCGGATGACTGCGACCGCAGCATTTTCAGCTTTGTCCGCTGGTCGCCGACCGGGAAAAACCATCTGCTGTTTGTGATTAACTTTACGCCGGTTGCGCGTCCGGATTACTGCGTCGGCCTGCCCCTGCAGAAAAATTGCCGCCTGATTCTGGACAGCGCGAATATCAAATACGGCGGCTCCCACAAAGTGCCGGATACCTATAAGGCCATCGAGGGAGAATGCGACGGGCAGCCGTACCATATCGCGTATGATCTGCCGGCCTACGGCGCCGCCGTATTCCGTTTTAACTCATAAATCGTATCAAAGGCGATCCATCATATAAGGTCAGGCTGCAAGGGTCTGCCATGCTGAAACGGGCATTCTTATCTGCGCGTGTAACCGAATCCGTCTGACCGGAGGTTTTTCTTGAACAACAGCTTACCGACAATCAATCCGTCTGTTTCCGGGCCGCGTATCGATACGCGGCCTGAACGCGGTCTTTCCGGCAACGCGCTCAAAATCATCGCCTGCATTTCCATGCTGATCGATCATGCCGCGCATGTATTCTCTTTCCTGCTGACCAGAAACATGTACCGGTTCCTGCGCCTGGTCATCGGCAGGGTTGCCTTCCCGGTCTACTGCTTTCTGCTCGTGGAAGGCTTCCTGCATACCCGGAACCGCCCTCATTACGCGTTCCGCATGCTGCTGTTCGCCTGCATTGCCGAGATCCCGTTTGATCTTGCCTTTGAAGGCGTCCTCTTTGACTGGACCTATCAGAATACCATGTTTACGCACGCGATCGGCCTTCTGATGCTGACAGCCGTCTCTCAGATCCGGATCATCAGCGGCGCATACGATCCGCTGCCGGCAAGCGGACTCCCTGCCGCCGGAGAAACGCCTGCTTCCAAATACGCCGTGTCTCCGAAAATCCCGCCGTCTCTGTCTTTCCTGCTGCAGGCAGCCATTGTCGGCGCAGCCGCGCTGCTCGCCTGGAAATGCGAGACCGATTACGGCGAAATCGGCATCTTCTGCATCGCAGCCTGCTACTACCTGCGGCTGTACCCGTTCCCGGCGGAAACCAGAAACGCCGCCGTCATGACGGGTGCCTGTCTGGCGCTGAACGCCCGCAAGTTCTCGATCCCCGGGGCATTTCTGGCGGTCTTTCCGATTGCGTTTTATAACGGCCAGCGCGGCAGAAAGGGTTGGAAATATGCCTTCTACTGCTTCTACCCCGGACACCTGCTGCTGCTGTGGCTGCTCCTGCGCCTGTATGTACGGCATCTGACAGGGGGCTGAATCATCACCGAAAAAGGGTCCGGCGTTTCCGCCGGACCCTTCTCATTGTCAGAATAATTATGCCTCTTCCTGCAGCAATCCTTTCATGACCTCTGCCGCAATGTACATCCCGGTAATCTGCGCCGGCATCTCAATCCATTCTTCCGTCGTGTGGGAGCCCTCTCCCGTGACCGTTCCGATGGTGTTGGCGGGAATTCCCATGGAAAGCGGGATATTGGAGTCCGTGGAAAACGCGCTCCTGTCTGTCCTGCCGCCGTTGTATTCCGCCATGATGGCGGCATTCCGGTCGGTTATCCTGTCCAGTTCTGTCGTATCGTCAAAACAGAACCCCGGCCGGATTCCGATAACTTTGCAGCTGATGTCCTGTCCTTCTTCGCGTTTCCTCTGCAAAATGCTTTCCAGGCTGTTTTTCATAAAGGAAAGATTGTTTTCGCTTTCGGAACGGTATTCATAGGTCATGACGGCATGCTGCGCGATGGAATTAACCGTCGTACCTCCCCGGATGGTTCCCACATTCATCGTGGTTTTCATTCCGCCGGGCAGCTCCTGGTCATACAGGTCCCGAATCAGGTCCGCTGCCTGCAGGATGGCGCTCGGGGCGCCGAAATCGCCGTAGGAATGACCGCCCTTTGCCGAGACAGACAGCTCGTACCGGTGGGAACCGACCGCGCCGGAACAGCATTGGCCGATATGCCCGTCAAAGGAAATAAAACACCTGGTCCGCCCGGCGTAAAAGCGCATCAGCTCTTTGGTCCCGTCCAGATTGCCCAGCCCTTCTTCACACGCATTTGCGGCAATGACGATCCCTTTCATCTTTTCCGGATGAAAGCGCTTCATGCATTTGTAAGCCATCAGCAGATTGACCAGATTGGCCGTATCATCGCCGATGCCCGGCGCGTATAACCGGCTGCCCTCTTCATGCACCGGCAGTTCGTCAAACACGTCAAATACGACGTCCGTATGAGCCGCGAAAATCCGGACCGGACCGCCGGCATCGCAGTTTAATTCAGCGACTGCATTTTTCATCGGATCAATCCGGACCTGCTCCTCTCCTTCCCGGAGAAACCAGTCCCGCACAAACGCCGCCCGCTTTTCTTCATGATGCGACGGCGCGGGAATCCGGCCGAGCTGCTTCAGCAGCGCGATATTCTCTTCATATAAACCGTCCAGATACTGCTTTTCCTGTTCTGTGAGAAACATTGCCGTCTCCTGGAGTGCTCCTGGGGGGCTGACCCCATTGTATAATTATGAATTAATATACATTTTCGTAACGGGGTAGACCCCTGTGCGGTATATCCTGCATGCGTTTTCCCAGGTGGCCCTGCAGACCTCATCTTCT
>CADBNG010000151.1 GCA_902795985.1 uncultured Lachnospiraceae bacterium | reverse complement strand
GGAATACTGACGGTTTTGCCGGTTCCGGTATAGCCGCTGATCGAAGCCGTCCCGTTCTCGACATAGTATTTCCAGTATCCGCTGGTGTATTCCGTCGCCGCGGCGGAACGGACTTTCACCTTTCCGTCGGATTTTTCCTCTGTTGTCGGCTCTTCTTTTACAACTTCTTTCTCTTTTTCCTGTTCTTCTCTGGCAATCTCCGGTTTTTCCCCGGTATCGGCCTTTTCCTCCGGGAGAAGCGTTTTCTCTTCTGTATCAGCCGCGGAATCCGTTACCGTTTCTTCAGCATCTGCGGATTCTCCTTCTGCCGGTTCCTCTGTCACCGTTGCTTCCGGTTCAATGTTCTCCCCGTCATCCGCCGTCTCATTGGATACCGGATCCCGGCTTTCCGTTTCCGGGCCGGCCGGTTCCTCTTCAATATCAGAAGCTCCGTCATTTTCTTCCGGCTCTTCTGTTTCCATATCGGTCCGGACTTCTGTCTCTTCTTCCGGCTGTTCCGGCATTTCTTCCGCCGCAGGAATCTCTTCCTCCGCGGATACCGGCGCTTCTTCCGCCGCAGGAATCTCCTCCTCCACGGATTCCGGCTCTTCTGCCTCCGCTTCTGTCATATATACAGGTTTTTCCGTTGCCGGCAGTTCATCCGCCAGGGCAGCCCCCGCCTGGGATACTGTCAATAATGCCGCAAGCATGAATGATATCGCGCTCATCGTAAACCTTTTCATGGTGTCTCCTCTGACTTCATTACACGGTTTGTTAATGCTGATTATATACCCTTCAGACGGTATTATTCAATGATAAGCCATTGTTCTTCTCAATGCCCATACCGTTATCTTTTCTTCTTCCCGCAATATGCATGGCGGCAAAAGAACCGTCCCCGTGTCGCCATATGATGCCGCATTTTTATGTTGGCTGTTGTACCATTTCTGCGGTATTATTCAACAGAGGAGAATACTCATACCGTTGAAATGTCGGGAGGGCATTCATGAAAGGTAAAATCCTTTTATATACAATTGCAGCAGCGGCACTGACTGCGGCTGTTGGTGTTTCCGCGTTCCTTATTTATACTATGGGGCTCCGGACAGACTATAAGGAAACAGCGCTTCAGATCAATGACGTAATCCTGGCAAGCAGAAACCGCACAGTGCTTCGGATCGGCGATGACGAGGCACCGGCTGACGAAGAGCTTGTGGATTATTATGACAGGTTCCTGCTGGACCCCTATACGGCTGTTTATTCCAGAAAAAAAGCGGAACCCGTCGATGAGACAAAGATCCTGCTGGAATTCGCAGACAGCACGTTATCCTTTGAAAAACTGGAAGACGGGTCGGCCATCCTGATCACCTGGACGACTCCGGAAAAGCAGAAACGGTTCTGTGTTCGCAGCCAACAGTCTTTTATGGCGCTGGAAACTTATGGCAGAAATTATTTGAAGAAAGCGGGAACGGATCCGGAGTGATTCCTGCAAAGCTTTTAATTCAGGAGTTCCATGGCAGTTTCCTTCAGAAGACAGCAAAGCAGCCCCGGCCTTCAGGCCGGGGCTTTACTGTTTACAACATCACTGATGGACGGAGCACTGTTTCTGCCGCATCAGATCATCTGCGCCTTGAATCCGCCGTCGACAGCGATAACAACGCCGGTAACATAATCGGAAGCAGGACTTGCAAGGAAAACAACGGTTCCCATAAGGTCCGCGATCTTGCCCCATTCGCCATGTGAAAGCGGGATTTTGTTGCTGACAAGTTTGTACATGTCCGGACGAAGCGTCTGGATGGAACGGTTCATGTCAGAATCAAAGAATCCGGGAGCGACCGCGTTGCAGGTAATACCATACTGGCCAAGCTCTGCGGCGTAGGAACGGGTCATACCTACAATACCATGCTTTGCAACGGTATATGCCGTCGCGTTCAGGTCTGCGGAGAAGGAAAGGGCCGACGCGATATTGATGATCTTGCCGCTCTTCTGTTCAACCATGACTTTTGCAACGGCACGGCTGAAATAATGTACTGCATCCAGCTGAAGATCCGTTACCATCGCCCATTTTTCGTCCGGGAAATCAATCAGCGGACATGCGTAGTTGATTCCGGCATTATTGATAAGAATATCGATTTTTCCGTAGACTCTCATGCACTCGTCAACACATGCCTGTCTGTATTCGGCATTTGTCAGGTCGCCCTGCAGGAAAGCAACTTTTCTGCCTTCCGCTTCCACTGCGGCTTTCACTTCATCGATATCCGGTGTGAAATGCGGAATAAAGATATCCGCGCCTGCCTTTGCGAAAGCTACAGCGTATGCGAAGCCAAGTCCCTGGTTCGCGCCGGTGATTATCGCGACCTTTCCGTCAAGTCTGAATAAATCCATATTAAAATCTTTTGCGTAATTCTCCATTGTTTCTCTTCTCCTGTCTTTTTTTAATCTATCTGACCGCCTTTTAAGCAGCGATAATCTGAAGGGAATTACAGATCTGCCAGATCCTCATTGCAGTTGATAAGTACTTTCGGGTATTTTCCGGACAGATGGGTTGCAAACGCCTCTACCGCTTCCTCCAGCGGGAAGGATATCTCGGTAAAAGGCTTGTAGTTCATCTTGGGCATGACCGCAACCGTACGCGGGAAAGTGTACGGTGATAACATTGTACCGGTGATCGTAAGCTCTTTCAAATAGCAATAACTGTAAAGGTTGAACGGCATTTCAAAATCAGTCGGGAACATGGCGCTGTAAAGAACCATACCGCATACCGACGCGATCTGCAGCGGAATCTGGGATGCCGGCGCAAAACCGGAAACTTCAACCACGATGTC
The DNA here is from genome assembly GCA_902795985.1 of uncultured Lachnospiraceae bacterium. The sequence continues at coordinate 8,904 of CADBNG010000151.1, read as the reverse complement.
GTATCCAAGCCCTTCCGTGATCTTATTGCATTCCGCGACAACGTCCTGGCTGCTCGGATCTACGGTAAAATCTGCCCCGAGCTCCTCGCCGATCTTTCTTCTTGATTCGATCGGTTCAATCAGCGTAAGCTTTGTCGCCCCGCGCATTTTCATGAGCTGAAGCGTTAAGAGTCCGATAGGACCGCCGCCCTGAATCGCCACACGCATTCCGGCTTTTATATTTGATTTATCGGCTATACGCATCGCAACGGAAGTCGGTTCAAGAATACAGCCTTCTCTGAGAGATATACTATCAGGAAGTTTATACACCTGACTCTCGTCCCATACTACATACTCGGACATACCCGGGCTTCCCACTTCGCTGACTTTGTCCGTACAGAACTGCTGCTGGCCGTTCGCGCAATAATAACAGGACCCGCAGAATTTCATAAAGTTTCCTGCTACCCTGTCACCTACTTTAAGGCCTTTGACCGTTGCTTCCGGTCCTAATTCGGTAATGACGCCTGAGATTTCATGGCCAAGTCCGAAAGGAGGAACTCTGTCCGGAAAAGCTCTGTTAACAATATGCGGATCCGATCCGCAGATCGCGCAATAAGCCACTTTTATTTTAACGTCGTGCGGTCCTACCGGGATATCCGGAGTGTCAAGAACTCCTACCTGCCCGCGCTGGGATTCATCTTTGTCCTTCATGTTGCCGTACTTAATAACACATACAGTTCTTTTGCTCATCTTTTAAAACCTTTCTTCCGCAACAATCTTCGGATAATCCACAGGGAAAGCCGTTTCAGATGTTTTTTACTATCGGAAACGGCTCCCTGTTTTAAATTGTTTCAGTAAATCAAGCCGCCATACAAGCTGTCGTCAGATCAGACTACTGATATTGTAAGATCGGGTCTTTATTACAGTCCAAGCATTGCTGTAAGTGTTTTTTCGATTCCGATTCTTTCAATTCCGTAGTAGCGGTAGATCTCGTCGGTATCGCCGAGTACGGCAAATTCATCCGGCATGGCCACTCTCTTGAATTTTCCCTTGTAACCATGCTCGCAGAGCACTTCCGCGCAGGCGCCGCCAAGGCCGCCGTTAATGGAATGGTCTTCCACCGTAACGATGTTTCCTGTCTTTTCGGCAACACGGATCACCGCTTCCGCATCGAAGGGCTTGATGGTATGCATGTCCAGAATACCGATGCTGCAGCCGTGCTTATCTTTCATCGCCTTCGCTGCCATCATGCACTCGTACAGATTGGAGCTGAAGGAAATAAGATAAGCGTCGGTGCCTTCCATAAGCTCGATGGCCTTGCCGATGACCAGCTCATAATTGTTGTCGGCGTAAACATTCGGAGACCCCGCGCGGTTGATACGGATGATCATCGGTCCTTCATAATCCATGGAAAGACGGATGAACTTGCAGCACTGTCCCGCGTCGGCCGGAGCAACAACGGTAAGGTTCGGGATCGCGCGGTACAGGGCGAGGTCCGCGATATCATTATGAGTAGGGCCGCCGCCTGCGGTAACGCCCGAATGGGTTCCGATCAGACGCACCTTTGTGTAATTGTAGGCGATATCGGTATGGATCTGATCCGCTGCCCTTAAGGGAAGGAAGGGTCCGAATACCTGTGAAAATACGGTATGTCCCGCCAGAGCCAGTCCGGCGGAGGCTCCGACCTGTCCGGGCTCCGCGATACCGAAATTGAAGCAGCGCTCCGGGAATTCCTTAATTAACTGGCCTGCTTTTGTGGAAGGCGCAACGTTATCGGAATAGGTGAATACGAAATCCAGTCCTTCCTTGGCCATCTGGTACAGCTCTTCTCCGTAAGCTTCCCTTGCGTTGGAAAGCATCATATCAAAATCATACGTTGTTTTAACTGCCATCTCTCTCTCACGCCTTTCTCATTTTTGCAACATCAGCCAGCGCAATATCCAGGTCTTCCTTGCTGATACCGCCGCCATGCCATTTATGGTTACCTTCCATGAAGCTTACGCCCTTTCCCTTGACCGTATTGCTGATGATAAAGGTCGGCGCGTCATATTTTGTATAATCGCGCTCCGGGAGCTGATCAAGAGCAGCGCAGACATCTGCCATATTATTGCCGTCCGGGATCTCGATCACATTCCATCCGAAAGCTTTTACCTTGTCGGCTACGGGATCGATGTTCATGATCTCTTTTGTGGTTCCTGTCATCTGCAGCTGGTTCTTGTCCAGGATCGCTACCAGGTTGTGCAGTTTATTGTGGGCGCCGGACATAAGGGCTTCCCAGTTCGTGCCTTCGTCGAACTCGCCGTCACCGAACATGCAGATAACGCGATAGTTTTCCTTCCTTGCCCGGGCGCCGAGGGCATATCCTACGGCGATCGGAAGGCCGTGTCCCAGAGAGCCTGCGGAAACCTCAATCTGCGGGCATTTCAGACGATTGGAGTGCATACCGAACTTATAGGTATCGAGAGACTCAAAATGCTCGACCATATAGTCCTGCGTATAAGCCCCCTGATCCGAAAAGATCGTATACAGGGTCTCGGAGCAATGGCCTTTTGAGAGGATAAAACGGTCTCTGCCCTCCATATGAGGATTCATGACATCATAATTCAGGTACTTGTAGTACAGTGCAACCGCAACCTCGACCATCGAAAGCTCACCGCCCAGATGGCCCATTCCGATCCGGTAAATGAAGTTCAGCAGATTCTCGCGGATATCTACACATTTATCTTCGAGTTCTGCTATCGTTGTCAGTTTTACGCTCATTGTTTGTCATCCTTTCTTTGTTTTTTACTGTCTGTTCTTCAGCGACGCAGACGCTTAAACACGGGACAGGAAGCTTTTTTCGCCTCTTCTCTTCAGTTGAATGATACACTATATCCGGCGCAACATTCAATAACTGTTTTGTATTTGACTAAAAAAATTGTTTCTATCATTCAATATTTTTGTATATACACATAAATCACCACCATGTATTATGGAAAAAAAGCTAAAATCCAGACTGAAATCGTAAAAAGCAATGACAGATACCGATGCAGTGTGTTAAAATGAACAAAACAATTGTGTCCAAAGAGGGAAAACTGTTTCATTTGAACAGAAAAGGCAAAAAGGTGAGGAGGTAAAACGCATTAATGCAGGAGAGTGAATACAGGGTAGAACTGCAGCACATCTATAAAAGCTTTGCCGGTGTCAAGGCTTTGAACGATGCTTATCTCGCAGTCAGGCCCGGTGAGGTTCATGCGTTGATCGGTGAGAACGGAGCCGGTAAATCGACATTGATCCGATGCCTTTCCGGTGTACATCTGGCCGACAGCGGGCAGATCTTCATGGAAGGAAAGGAAGTTCACATCACAAACCCGAAGCAGGGTATTGAGATGGGAATTTCGGTCATTTATCAGGAATTTGCCCTTATGCAGGACTTGAGCGTTGCGGAAAACGTCCTGATCGACAAATTCCGTTCTCAGAAAACGGTCAACTGGAGGCAGCTCCGAAAAGAAGCAAGAGACATTCTGGATCAGCTTGGATTCGACGAGATTGATGTCAACGCTCAGGTCAAGACCCTTCCGGTCGCCCTGCAGCAGGTGGTCGAAATCTGCAAGGCTCTTTCCAGAAACTGCAAGATCCTCGTACTCGATGAGCCTACGGCGGTGCTGACGAACAAAGAGGTTGAAAGACTTTTTGTTCTGATCAATATGCTGAAAGAAAGAGGCGTATCCATCGTTTACGTTTCTCACAGGCTGGAAGAGATCTTCCGGATCTGCGACAGGATCACCGTCATGAAGGACGGAGCTTATGTCAAGACCGTCAACACATCTGACATCACCCAGCAGGAACTGGTCAATCTTATGATCGGCCGTACGCTGGACACTTATTTCCCGGAAAGAGACGCCCAGATTACGGACGAAATCCTTTTCGAAGTCAAAAACCTCAAATCAGGAGTTATGGTTAAAGACGTTTCGTTCGCCGTACACAAAGGCGAAGTCCTGGGTCTGTCAGGCCTGGTCGGCGCCGGACGAACGGAAAGTATCCGCGCGCTTATCGGCACGGATAAGCTGGAGCACGGAGAAGCCTTCCTTAAAGGAAAGCCCGTTAAATTTCATTCTCCCAAAGAGGCTTTTGCGGCAGGCGTCGGATATCTTCCCGAAGACCGTAAGAATCAGGGCGTGCTGCTCAATCTGCCGATTTACCAGAACATCACCCTTTCCGCCCTCCAGAAGGTGTATACCGGAACGATGGGATTCGTAAAGAGGGGGAACGAAAGGAATGATGTCCGCCGTCTCGCGGAAGAAGTTACGCTGAAAGCGGCTTCGATCAAGAATCCGGTTTCGAGCCTGTCAGGCGGAAACCAGCAGAAAGTCGCGGTTGCCAGACTGCTGGCAACAAACAGCGAAGTGCTGATCCTTGACGAACCGACCCGCGGCGTTGATGTCGGAGCAAAGACAGAGATCTTCCGTCTGATCAACACCATGGTCGAGCGCGGATGCGCGGTCGTTATGATTTCATCCGAGATGGCTGAGATCATCGGCATGTGCGACAGGGCCGTTATTTTCCGTGAAGGAGAAACGGTCGCGGTCCTTGAGAAAGATGAGTTAACTGAGGAAAGAATCATTGCAGCTGAAATGGGGGTTGAAAATGAACAAGCGAGCTAATTCGGATTCCGTTGGAAATATTATCGGAACACAGAAAAAGATGACCGTCGGGAAATTCCTGATGGACTATAATGTTGTTCTTATTCTTGTTGCTCTTTTAATTGTCGGAGCCTGTATTTCCGATGTATTCTTTACCTATTCAAATATTATGACCGTTCTGCGTCAGCAGGCAACCTACATCCTTATCGGCATTGGTTCCTTCCTGGTCATGATCACAGGCGGCATCGACCTTTCGGTTGCTTCCACCTGTGCGGTAAGCTCCGTTGTTACAGCTCATGTACTTACCGCTTTCAATCTGCAGAACAGCTATGGCGGACTTTTTCTGGCGATCGTCATAGGTATTGCGTCCGGTGCGCTGATCGGCGCGATCAACGGTGTTATCGTCGCAGTCTTCAGGGTTCCCGCTTTCATTATTACACTGGCCACCATGTGGGCCGGTGAAGGTATTGCCTACATTATCTCAAATGGTACCACCATCATGCTGGATCGTAAGGCATTCCCTGTAAATGAAAGCTTCTACCAGTTTGCGGCTTCCACGATTCCCGGAATCAAGGTTCCGTGGATCGTACTTGTAGCGATTCTCTTCATCGTCGCGTTCTACCTGATCATGACCTATACCACTTTCGGCCGTCTGATCATGGCAACCGGCAGTAACGAGACCGCCGCGAAATATGCCGGTATCAATACTTCCAAGTATTACTTCGCCGCATACCTCATCTGCGGTATCCTCACAGGTCTGGCCGGCGTTATCGTAACGGCAAAGGCCGGTTCCGCCACACCTCTTACCGCAAGCGTTGACTACGGTATGACGGCCATCGCCGGTATCGTTATCGGCGGTACCTCCATGAGCGGCGGCGAAGGCACGATTCCCAAGACAATCCTTGGTATCCTGATCGTAGCGTTTATCAGTAATATCATGAACCTGATCAACGTAGCGGTTTATCCGCAGAAGGTTGTTAAGGCGATCATCGTTATCGTTGCAGTTATCGTAAAGAGCTTCAGCGAAAAGAAATAGTTCGCCCTGAGAAAGTGTGTTTTGTGCATAAGCACTTAGAAAAAGAAAGGAGAAACACAATGAAAAAAGTTTTAGTCACACTGCTAATCGCTGCAATGACTGCTACCCTGCTGGCAGCCTGCGGCGGATCCGGCGGCGCCAGCTCAGCGGCTCCGGCAGCTTCTTCTTCTGCCAAATCAGAAGCAGCAGCGCCCGAGGCAGCACCCGAGGCAGCATCCGCAGCATCCGAGGCAGCTCCCGCAGCATCCGAGGCTGCTCCTGCAGCACCCGAAGCAGCTCCCGCAGCAACAGAGACAGCTTCTGCACCTGAAGCCGCGGCTGAAGAAACGATTAACTACCTTGATGAACTTCTTGCACTCGATGACGGCCTGAGCCTTTCCGGTATCCAGTCCGCTCATCAGGTGGATCGTTCCAACGTCTACAAAGCGCTTGACAAAATTGAGAAGAAAGACAATGTAACACTTGCTTTCGCAGGCGCTTCCCTCGGAGCGGAATTCTTCGTTTCATGGGAACAGACGCTGAAAAGAGAAGCTGACGCCCGCGGCTGGACTCTTCTGGAATCCAATGCCCAGTTCGATATGGAGCTTCAGAACACCCAGGTCGATGCCTTCATTCAGCAGGGCGTGGACTGCATCATCCTGAACGCTGTTCGTCTTGATGCGCAGATCGACCGTATCCAGGCAGCTGTTGACGCAGGTATTCCGGTTATCGTTGCAGGTCCCTCTGATGGACGTGATCCCGAGACCCCGGTCGTTACCGTCGTCGTTGCCGGCGCCAACATCCAGGGTTATTATGCCGGAGAATATGCGGCAGAAAAACTCTATGATCCGGCCAACCCGATCAAAGTCGGTTTCTGCCTTGCGTTCCTTTCCGACGCTTCCACCTGCAGCCGTGCCTGCGGATTCATTTCCGGATGGATCGCAAAAGCAGCCGAGATCAACGGTCAGCCTTATGCGAACCGCTATGCGGCCACCATCGACGGACTTAAGATCTGGAAAGAAGTAAAAGACACCGGCAAATATGACGCTACCGCCGACTGGGCCATCGATTTCGTAGGATATGGCCAGGGCGAAGGCACCGACGCATCCGCAGGACAGGTTGCGACCTCTGACCTTCTTACCGCGCATCCGGATATGGATCTTCTTGTTATCGAAGTGGACCAGATGACCAGCGGCGCGATCTCCGAGATCGAACAGCACAGCCTTGTACCGAACGAGGATATCAAGCTGATCTGCACCACAGACGGAACAGAGAGCATCTGCCAGATGATCAAGGAAGGTCTTGTAATGGGATCGACCCTGAACGTACCGGAGTTCTACACCATCGGTATTTTCACCGCTCTGGATGCCATGTTCACCGATAAGGAAGTTGACTTCGATATCAACAACCTGACCCTGAACGAGTACAACCCGACAGAAATGATCACCCAGGAAAACATTGATGATTATTACTATGAGGGCTGCATGTTCGGTACCGCGCATAAGGAATTCGATTTCTATGATGTACCGTCATGGAATGAGGCAAACGGCGGCGGATCTGCAGCAGCTGCACCGGCTGAAGCCGCACCGGAAGCTGCACCGGCTGAAGAAGAAGGCGCAACAGCTGCAGTAGAAACCAATTATCTTGAAGAGCTTGTCGCAATGAATGACGGCCTGAGCCTTTCCGGTATCCAGTCCGCTCATCAGGAAGACCGTTCCGATATCTATAAAGCTCTTGACAAGGTCGATAAAGAAGGCGAAATCACCGTTGCTTTCGCAGGAGCCTCTCTCGGCAGTGACTTCTTTGTAGAATGGGAGCGCACTATTGTTGAGATGGCAAAGGAACGCGGATGGAAGCTGCTTGAGTCCAACGCGCAGTTCGATATGGAACTTCAGAACACCCAGGTCGATGCCTTTATTCAGCAGGGTGTTGATGTTCTGATCCTGAACGCAGTACGTCTTGACGCACAGGCTGACCGTGTCCAGGCTGCCGTCGATGCCGGTATTCCGGTAATCGTTGCGGGCCCGACGCCCGGAACTCCCGACATGCCTGTTATCTCCACGATCATTTCCGGCTCCAACCTTTCCGGATGGCTGGCAGGACAGTTCGCGGCGGAGCAGCTCTATAAACCGGGCGAAGTCGCGAAGATCGGTTTCGCTGTAGCGAACATTTCCGATGCCGACTCCAACAGCCGTCCCTGCGGATTCATCTCCGGCTTCCTTGCATATGTAGCGACACAGGAAGGACATCCTTATACCGACCGTTATGAAGCTACGATCGACGGCCTTAAGATCTGGACAGAGCTTAAGAATACGGGTAAATATGATGCATCTGACAAAGGCGTAGACTTTGTAGGATACGGCCAGGGCGAAGGCACCGACGCCGCAGCCGGCCAGGTTGCTTCTTCCGACCTTCTTACCGCTCATTCCGACATGGACCTCATCGTTGTTGAGACCGACACCATGGTCACCGGCGTTATTTCCGAGATCGAGCAGCACAGCCTTGTTCCGAACGAGGATATCAAGATCATCTGCTGCGCAGACGGTACCGGAAATGTATGTCAGCTGATCAAGGATGGCGTCGTTCTCGGTTCGGCCCTGAACAACCCGGCGTACTATACACAGGGCATCTTCGCCTGCCTTGACGCTATCTTCGGAGAGGACAGCGAACTTGATGTCAACAACCTCTGCATCAACAACTTCTGCCCGACCGAGATGATCACGCAGGACAACATTGATGATTATTATGAGGAAGGCGCTTTCTTCGGAAAAGCCCATGCAGGGTTCATTATCTATGACGTTCCGAAATGGAATGCCGAGAACGAATAATCCGGATTACAGATCGGAGAATTCGGTCAGCTTATCGGATAAGCTGAACTTGAACTGATTAATTGAAAAGGGAGCCGGGTCGGATTCAAAAGCAATCTGACCCGGTTCCTTTTCTGCAGGCCGCCGGTTACTATAATCCTGACAGCCTGCTATTATAAAAGCAAAAGACGCGTCGTAGAATAAGTAAAATTTTACCGGAGGTATTCGTTGGAACACCTCCGGTTTTTTGTATCTGCGGCCTGCGGGATACCGCGGGCCGTTCACGGGGATTTACGGTTCGATAATATTAAACGTCTGTTCAAATGCCGTCATGTACTTGACAAAACGTACCGGAACGGTCTCATCGCCCTCAACCTTTAAGGCTTTCAACGCGTCCTCGCTGCCCATCATCATCCCGAGAAGTTCCTTCTTCTGGCAGGTCACGGTGCAATCCGCTTTATCATCCGTGCAGTCTTTATAG
>CADBNG010000150.1 GCA_902795985.1 uncultured Lachnospiraceae bacterium | reverse complement strand
CGCCTGGGTCGTTGACCGCTGCCGCCGGCAGATCCGGCCGGACTTTGACGTGGAACAGAAGCTGGCCGCCGGTGCTTTTGAAGCCGCTGCCGCCGGCGATGAAGAAGGTCATAACCGGGCCATCTTCGAAACCGCCGCCTCCTTTTCCGGAAAAGAAGCCATCGTCCTCTCCCAGATGTCACAGGTGCGCGCCTTGCCGTTGTTTGAGGGCTTTAAGATTCCGGTTCTGACATCTCCCTCGGTGAGCCTCGGGCTGCTGGTGGAAGAGATTGAAAACAACCGAAAAGGATAAATCTGACCGGAATCGCCTTCCTTTTTTCTTTATACTGAACCGGGAAGGTGCCCCAAAAGTCTGTACGACTTAAGGGGCACCTTTTTTATTCACTATTCATAATACTGTTAACAGCTCTGTCCAATTGAAAACTTCCGTATCGTATCCCGATACCCCATCTCTATGTTTTTATCGATCCTCTCCCGGTCGAAAACGAGGATTCCGCCCAGGTCTTCGGACGGTGTCAGGTACATCACATTGGAACGGCCCGCGTAGTTCGGATGCTGCGGTTTCTGGTGAAGATCCACCACAATCAGCTCTTCCGCCCCCATGGAAACGGCCAGCTCGATGGGAAGATTGTCGGAATACATCCCGTCGATATAATACTCTTCCTGAATCCGGTGCATCGGAAATACCGGAAAGACGGAGGATGAGGCAATGATATAGTCTTTCAGCTGTCCGTTCGGAATATCGGCTTTCGTCAGCTGAAAAGGCTTCCGGTCTCTGGCGCGCACGGTCACCAGGCCATAATCCACGTCCGAGGAACGCAGGGCTTCCTCATCGATATTCTTTTCTACAAAGTCATAAAAAGGCGAATTATCCACCGCGCCATCGATTAATTTACGGCGGCTGTGATGGTTCAGCAAAAAGAAGTCCTCAAAAAAATCCCGCAGTCTGCCTTTTCCCTTCGCAGGTTCCTGCATCAGATCTTCCATGACCATATTGCGCCAGATCCGGTCCGCCTTCTCAAAATCGCCCATGGCCATCAGCGCGCCGTTGATGGAGCCGATGGAAGTGCCGGTTACGATCTGAAAATCCACGGAAAGCTCCCGGAGGGCCCGCCAGACGCCGATCTCATAGGCGCCTTTTGTGCCGCCGCCGCTTAATACAACCGCTCTTTTTCCACCCTTCATCCGTTGCTCTCCTCCAGAATCCCCGCGGAACGGGCCGACCAGATCAGACGGATCCCCGTCAGGATCAGTTCGCATACGATCCAGATCCAGACGAAAAACTCGGCGATCACCGGAAAGATTATGCCAAGAATGCCGACTCCGATCATAATGGCTCCGAGAATCATGGATGAAAGAGAGCCCGGCGCCTGAACGCCCAGATCCGCAGTGGTCATGGCCTTCCGGTACATAATGGCGCCAAGGATCTCCAGTATTCCTTCTGCCGCCAGCCAGATGGAAAGGCTGATCAGCAGTACGCGGCCCGCAAACATTTCAAACCGGCTTCCGATCAGGATGAAAACTCCGAACATTATGGAAACGATCATGACCGCCATGGCCCAGTTCCCGGCAGCTCCGGCTTTTTTGCGTTCTCTCCAGTGAAAAAGGCTGCCGGCGCCGTAGAGGATCAGACCGATACCGCAGAGGATGGCGGCTGCTTTTCTGTCAAAGATGCAGAAGATTCCCAGTAAAATGGAAGCCGCGCCGATGACAACAACCAGTGTTTTTTTATTCCACAAACTCAAAGCTCACATCCTTTGGCAATGCCAGTCCGCTTTCCGCTTCAATGCATTTGAGAATCGCGGACGGAACCGGACAGGCCGCGTGGGCCAGGTTTTCCGCCGCTTCATAAATGGCTCCCGACCCCGGACAGCCAAAACAGACTTCATAGGCGTCGACGGGCTGATCCAGAGCCTCAACCATTTTAACGACATGCTTACAGCCGGATTCCACGGTAATCGTTACGTCGGTATCACCGTCTCCATCCACAGAAATGGTGCTGACAAGCCCGCAGACGCCGGGGTTTACTTTCAATGTTTTCATAGGGGTGTTTCCTTTCTCGAGAATACAGTCTTATGTCCTGTTCATTATAACATATACCGGTACCCCGCAGAAATATTGAATCCGCTGAGGGAGACCGCCTCTTCCCGCTTTTTTTAGAAATTTCAGGATTCTTTTATTTTTCCTCCACATTCTGAACACAGATTCAAAGTATATTATTCTCAGATAGTTCATCAACCACTCACTATCTCCCCCCTCATTGAAAAACAGAAGGAACCGGGCAGCCGGTTCCTTTTGTTTTGTACAGTATTCTTTGAGATCAGGATATTATTCCATTACTACGATGGGCTTTACAACCTTGCCGGTCAGGGAATCCTGGAACGCCTGTCCGATTTCCTCGAACTTATAAAGTTTGCAAAGCTTATCGAACGGGAAGCGGCCCTGCTTATAGTAGTCGACCATCTTTGGAATGAAGGACTTGCAGACCGCGTCGCCTTCTGTCGAACCCATAATCGTACGGCCCGGTCCCATCATTTCCTGCTCGATCGCGATT
>CADBNG010000149.1 GCA_902795985.1 uncultured Lachnospiraceae bacterium | reverse complement strand
GCTCCGCCCTTGCTGGTGCAGTATCCGGTATATCCGGACATGCCGCGTTTGGATCTCTGGGACGTGACAACGACCATTTTGCCGCCCTTGCCCTGCGCGACCATCTGCTCGGCAACGTATTTCAGAACGATATAGACGCTCTTGCAGTCCGCGTCCATGATCTTCTGCCAGTCTTCCACAGACTGCTCAAGGATTCCCTGCGGCTTGTTGTAACCATGGCAGATCGCAAGAATATTGATCTCGCCGTACTTCTCAACACACGCTTTGACCGTAGCCTTTACCGCTTCTTCTTCCGCGGGGTCCGCTACAAAATATGCACAGTCGATGTCTTCTGCTTCAAATTCCTCTTTAAGGGCGCGAAGCTTCTCTTCGTTCCTTCCGGTCATAAATACCTTTGCGCCTGCATATCCGTAGCCCTTAGCAAGGACACTTCCAAGGGCTCCGGTCGCGCCCGTTACAAGAGCGACCTTTCCCTCAACCGAAAACATGCTGTTCACAAAAGAACGTTCTACTGCAACCATGCAAAATCCTCCTTTTCTGTTTTTCATTGATTTTTTACTGTTTTTCCCTGCCCCGGGGCAGAAATAACAGAGACGGTTCCTCCATATCGTTTTCTCCTCGCACTGTGAAGAAAACGATACAAAGGAACCGTTTGCGTTTTGGCATATCACCCTGAGGCAGCCATAAGATCATTTCCTTCCGATGAGCGCGTCGTCAAGGGGTTTTCCTGCAGCTTCCCTGTATTTGTCGTCCTGAGCCTTGATGTGCTTCGGATTGGTAAGCAGCATGCAGACCAGCGATACAATACCGGCGATCAGGACGGCAGTAAATACACCTGCATGTCCTTTATATCCCGTCGGTCCGAAAAGCAGGGCCGCAACGACCATCGGGGAAGCGGAGCTGATCGCCGACCCGATCGGGCTGGACAGTGTAAAGATACGGCTGTAGTCTTCACGTCTCCAGTACTGCGCCGCGAAGGAAACGCCGAAGTTGGAAGCGGCACCCATATACAGCGCAACAAAGATCATTGCTACAAGCAGTCCCTTGGCGCTCTGGGTCAGCCCCAGCAGACCGGCAATGATCATAATGCATGCCGAGATGATCATCGCTTTTTTCGTACCGATCTTTGTATCGATAAGGCCGAGCACGAAGCTGCCTATGCAGCCGAAGATCATGACCATTGCCATTACGCCCGTATATCCGCCCACGAAAGCCAGTTCTTCGGCATAGGCATTGATAATGGCGTTGGACTGTGACATGACGCCGATGGAGCATCCGAGCAGCATCGCCACGGTAATCGTGCCAAACCAGAACTCCTTGTTCTTAAAGGTATGAAGGTATGTCCAGACCGATGTCTTTTTGTTTTCCATCTCCTCGAGCATAATCGCTTTTGCGACCTCGGGAGTCATGTTCCTGTCATTATCACGATAGGCTCCGACCTGTTCGGGATAATCCTTGATAAAGATGATACCGATGACCCAGCCCACGATAGACAGGATAAAGAACGGAAGGAACGCTCCTTTGACATCCGGAAATCCCTTGGCGAATACCGCGCTGGCAAACGGTCCGAGAAGGCCGTTGGCGATCGGGAAAGCCAGGGTGGCGATTCCCATAACGGTTCCTTTACGTGTCGGGAACCACTGTCCGACAAGGATACCGAGAGAGAAAGTGGCGTAAAGAACGGCGAAGATGTTGACCAGCGCGTAGCAGACCATCCACCCGGTGCCCGGCGGAAGCGTCATGACCATAAACGCAAGCACCAGAGTGATTGCGCCAAGGATGCTTCCGAAGGCCTTGACATTTCTCATTTTCGAAATTGTACCGACCAAAGCAAGCTGGACCAATATGCCTACAATGGCACAGATTGAATAAAGCTTGGATACGGTCTGGGCTCCGCCATACATGTCCGCAAGGATATTCAGCGGGTATTGCGTGAATACCTGGAATGTAATGTACGCAATAAACTGATAGATAATCAGCATCGTACCGCGAAAACCAAAGCTGATAGACTTCTTCTGTTCCAAAACAGATCCCTCCTCTCAATGTAATGAACTGCCTGGTAAATAATTTAATATGTATTATCAGTTGTCTGATAACATTTTTATTATAACCTTTTGCTTTTAGTCCGTCAAGTTACAGTATACCGTTCCTGACCCCTTCCCGCGGTCCCGTTCAGTTCTCAAATTCCTCATGGAATTCTTCATAAATCATGGGCAGTTTGTCCGCCAGATTGGTGAATTCCTTGATGTTATGAGCAAGAAGGAGCATGACCGGGATGATCGGGAACTGGCCCACGGCATGCAGCATCGGATGGAGCTCCACCTTCCCGTTCACGATATGATAGCCGAACCAGAAACGGCTGCGGAGCTCATATCCGTTCCCGTCCTCTTTGGGACGCAGGAAGTGACACATGATGCAGGGAGATTCCTCATTTCCGGCGCAGACGATCGTTCCCTTGAAATCCTTCAGCTTTTCCGGATCAAAACCGATATCCGCCGGATTGCGGAAGTTGATGATGATTCTTTCCGGTCCGAGGCCGCAGTCTTCGAAGACGTCGTGCGTGGTATCCCAGTACCGTTCTTTCATACTGAGGGAACGGTCGTTTCCTTTTTCCGGCTCACGGCTGATCGCGTGATAGTGGTCCTCTCTGTCCCAGATCGTATAACGCCCGTCCGCAAGACCGTGCCACGCGAACCAGAAGTCGAACATTTCCGGCGTGACATTCGGCATATCGGTGATGTTGGCAAGCATCGCGCCGCCGTCCGGAAGCTGACAGAATCCGCATTCCATATCCATATATCCGGGATCGAACAGCTTGTTCAGTTCAAACGGCGTCTGTGCCTTTGCCGGGTCGGCCGGCGCTGCCAGGACCGCGAAGCGTGAAGGATCCGGTGCCTTCATTTCCATCTGATAATACTTGTAGAGCGGTCCGTTCTTCACTTCGTCGCTGACGGCTACCAGATGTTCCGGCGTATAGATCCAGCCTGTCATATCGATCGGCTCGGTGGTAAGAGTCATCTCGCCGTTCACTTTCTTCACGACGATGTATTTGTGCCAGTTCGCATTATCCATTTCCGGATAATCCTCTCTTAAGAACCAGCCGCGGGACTCTTTTCTCATGGAACTGGCGCGGTAATGCATTTCGGCCGATAAGACGATCGCCTCGGCTTCAATGCATTTCATGGTTTCATGCAGGTCGCGCGCGCACATCTTCGGAAGAAGCTCTTTTGCCTTTTTGACGTATTCCATCGCCTCGGCCATCCGGTCTTCCTTCATGTAGACCGAATATTCGGACGGGCCCATGGCCTCCTGCACCAGTTCAATAACGGCTTCGGGACGGATTCCGTCTTTTCTTTCCAGCGGCCCGGTGATGCGTTCCGCTGCCGCCTGGATCTGCTTCTCGCAAAGCTCCGGCTGCTCTCCGGAAAGATCGGCCGTTCCGATCTCTTCCGCGCACTCCAGAGCGGAGAAAACCGCGAACAGGATGCCGGATCCGCGGTTGCGTCCGGGAGGCGCCGGCACGGCACCGGCAATGCCGGATCCGCAGTAGCTGGTGTCGCCGATCGCGTAAAGGCCTTCGACTGTGGTCTTCATGTGATTATCGACTTTGACCGGGCTCTGTTCTCCGATGAAGAGCGGAGCGACTTCCAGATCCTTGTCGACGGTTTTGCCCGCCGCCGTATTCAGATCACGGAACTTTTTGCCGTAGGGACGGAACCACTGACGGTCCATGGCGTCTTCACCGGCCTCTTCGCCGCCGAAATCCAGATGGACCGGGCCGTTTCCGTTGATCATCTGCGTATACCATTCACGGATGGCCTTGCTGGAGATATCCGTCTCCCGGTGCTCCATGAAGTTTTTCGTGATATGTTCTCCCTTGGCGTTGTACATATAGTTTTCGCCAAAGACGACCTCGTTATGGCTGCGCACCTGCATCAGCTGGGCGAAATTGCCGAATTCCGTGTTGCGCAGTTCCGCGCCGATCCGGTAAGCGGCCGCAATGCCGTCGCCTCTTGCGGAGCCCCACATGGACGCGAGCCGGTAATCCTGGCTTCCGGTCGCAAGAACCACTTTTTTGGCCCCGATGGCTGTCATGGTACCATCCAGCACGGAGAATACGACGGCGCCCTTTACACCGTTCTCATCTCCAAGGAGGTCCGCCATAACCGTTTTATCCATGAACCGTACGCCTTTTTTCTCTGCCGTACGGCGGACCTTGACGGTAATATCGAGGTCAACGCAGATCATCGCGGTCATGGGGCCGGTGGGCCAGATGTTCAGGGATCCGTCCTCATTGCGGGGAATATTCACGCCCCAGGAATCCAGCTTCTCCAGCATTGCGCTGTTTTGCTCAACATAACGCGCCATCAGCGGCTGATTGGTGAAATCATCCCCGATATTCTTTGTATGGAACACCGCGAATCCCCAGGGATCCACACGGTCCGGGAAATACTGCAGGACACCGCCGCCGCGGTTCGCCTTGCCGGCATATCCGGCAAAATTCTTTTCAATAACCAGCACATCGGCATCGGGATTGTGCTCCTTTACGGATACCGCGCAGGAAAGGCCGCCAATACCGCCGCCCAATATCAGAACATCGCAGAAATCTTTATTCATATCTGTCCTCCCTCTCTTTATCTGTATGCCTCAAAGTGCTGGTGCATATGTTCGCTCGCGAAATCCGGTATCACCGTGATCGCTTCCTTTTTGCATAACGCCATGCACAGGAAGCAGTGCTCACAGTCTTCCACGTACTTGAATACCGGTTTTTTTGCTTCCGGATCCCAGCGGATCACGTCCACGAAACAGGACTTGTAACAGATCTGGCATCCGACACACTTATCCGGATCAAATTCGATTCGATGGTTTGTGTTGATCAATTCTCAATACCTCCTTATTCTTTTAATGCTCTGCGCATATTAAAACCGATTTGTTATATCTGTTCAGATCTTATAGGCCGCCTCATAAGCGTTGTAAACAGCGCTCATAAGATTTCCCACTTTTCTTGCGTCGCCGATGACGGAAACGTTCTGAACGCCCTGCTCTTTCAGCCGGTCCGCGAGACCCGATTCCGGGAGATAGCCGACGGAAAGGATCACCGAGTCTGCTGAGATTGTTTTCTTTCCGTCCGGCGTGTTTACCAGCACATCCAGGCCGTTGTTCTCCGAAATGGAAGCCAGGGCCGCATTCGTATGGACCTCGATATTGTAATACCGGATGATCTCACGAAGCATGTTGGAATTCGCGGCGCACAGGCCCGGAACCTGCAGGATATCCGGAAGCATTTCCACAATGACCGGAGTTTTTCCCTGCAGTATCAGCTGATAGGCGATTTCAACACCTGTCAGGCCGCCTCCGATGATCACGACTTTATCGCCGACGGTCTGTCTTTTCCGGAGATAATCGATCGCCTGAATGACGCCGGGAGCGTCGATTCCTTCGATCTTAAGCTGTCTCGGCGTGGAACCGGTGGCAACGATCACTTCATCGTAACCGGCAAGATCCTCTGCCTTTGCCTCGCAGTTGAGACGGACTTCCACGTCCAGAAGCTCCAGCTGATGAATATACCATTCGATCAGCATGCGGTCTTTTTCCTTAAAGGACGGAGATGCCGCGGCGATAAACACGCCGCCGAGTTCCCCTGTTTTTTCGAACAGGGTAACGGTATGGCCGCGCTTTGTCAGAAGCCTCGCCGCTTCCATTCCGGCGATGCCGCCCCCGACGACAGCCACCTTTTTCGGCGTTTCCGAAGGGATCAGCTTCCATTTTTCTTCCGCCATCGTCGTCGGCCGCAGCGCGCAGTGGCCCATGATGAAATCCCTGCCGTCGTTCGGCGGGATAGGCCCGACGGGGAAGCATCCGTTATGGCAGGCAATGCACGGACGGATCTCCGAAAGCCGGTCTTCCTCGACTTTTTTGAGCCAGTAGGGATCCGCCAGGAACTGCCGGGCGACGCCGATACCGTCAATGGATCCGTTTTTCACGGCTTCTGCCGCAAAGAGCGGATCTTCCATCCGTCCCGCGCAGAACACGGGGATGGACACGAAATTCTTAAGATAGCTGACTTCCGGATAATTGCAGTGAAGCGGCATATAGACCGGCGGATGCGCCCACCACCAGGAATCATAGGAACCGTTGTCCGCGTTCAGCATGTCGGCTCCCGCCTCTTCAAGGATCTGTGCCGCTCTCGGACTCTCTTCCAGGGTCCGGCCGAATTCTTCATAATTCTCTGCCGGAAGCGCGCCGGCATTAAAGCCGCGCATTTTGCTGGCCACGCTGTAGCGGACCGACACGGGGTAATCGTCCCCTGCCGCCCTGTGGATCTCCTTAATGATCTCGCAGGCAAAACGCAGCCTGTTCTCGAGGGAACCGCCGTATTCATCGGTACGGGAATTGGTATTGGAAATGGCGAACTGGTCCAGAAGATATCCTTCATGGACGGCATGGATCTCGATCCCGTCCACACCGGCTTTTTTGCAGAGAACCGCCGTTTTACCGAAGGCTTCCACGATCTCTTTGATCTCTTCTTTCGAAAGACCGCGGTGTTTGATCTGAGGATCCCATACATTCGGCAGGCCGTCGGACGGCGCAACGATCAGGGTGTTCCGCAGCTCTTCATCTTCCGTGTTCAGCGAATAGAACTCGACGCGGCCGAAGCCGGCACCGATCTGAAGGAAGAATTTTGTTCCGTACGAGTGCAGGTCGTCGACCACTTCCTTTAACGGACCGAGGAACTCTTCCTCCTTTTCATAAATAAAGTGTTTTCCTTCCCGGATCAGGGTACAGCCCGGAATAATCAGCGACACGCCCCCTTTTGCCCTTTCCCGGTAATAATCCCCGATTCCCTTGGCAAAGCCGCCGCTTTCGGGGTCAAAAGGCGATGTTCCGCCCATGGCGCAGAGGATCACACGGTTCTTTAAAACGACATTGCCGATTTTAATCGGCTGAAATAAGGCATTGTATTTCGGATTCATTGTAAAGATCTCCTGTATGAAAACTGAGTTGCCGGTTCCGAAATGTCAGACACCAATACTGTATATTCTGACTAAACATATCCATTAATCATGGTATTCTGTTTTTATTATAACAGATTTGGAAAAACGGTACAGTGACTTATTATTTATGAAAACAGAACCTTTTTAGAATCCCCCGGGTCCTTTTTCTGTTTTCCGGATAAAACCGCCGGTCATAAAAACACGGCATGAGACCCCTTCCTCATGCCGCAGTTAATGTACGGAGATCCATCGGATGCCGCGCGTGCCGGGTCTCCTGCGTTTTCGGCCGCTTTATATACCAGACGCCTTCTCCCTGAAAGGCCAAAGAAGTGTTTTCGGAATTCTGCTGCAGAAAGCCTTCTGTATCGGCGGCAGAGAGCCGCCGATCGGAAATGAATTCAATACGATTATACGTTTTTTATTGTGTGCAAGTCAATTGTGTTTTAGCGTTTATTCTTCTACCGTTACGCGTCAGAGTTTATTCTTCTAAGGAACCGGTTTCCGGAATTGAAAAGGGGACCGGTCAAAAACCCGTCCCCTGAACGTCCTTGCTCCGATTGTATTAATTTGCGTAGCGGTAAAGGAAAGTCACCACGTTGGCGCGGGTACAGGCTTTCTTCGGCATGAACTTTCCGCCGGAGCCCTGGATGATCCCGTTTTTGTTTCCCCAGACCGCAGCGCTGTAGGCGTCCGTTTTTGAAACCTTCATATCCGAGAACGGACTGGCCGCCGCCGTTACTTTCGGCTTGCCGGCATAACGCCAGATCATCATCGCTGCCTGCTCACGGGTCAGGCCTTCTTTCGGGCGGAAGTTTCCGTCCGAGAAGCCTTTGATGATGCCCTTATTCACCGCCCAGGTGATTTCCGAACAGAACTTGGTTTCGGCATCAACATCATGGAATTTCGTCGTGATTTTTGATACGGAAGGATTTCCGGCGAGGCGGTACAGGAAGGCGACAAATTCGCCCCGGGTCACGCCGTCTTCCGGCCGGAACTGGACGGAGCATTTGGTAATACCCTTTTTCACAGCCCAGTAGACTGCGTCGTAATAGGATTTGCCGGGATTGTTTACGTCGAAGAAACGGGTCTGGATCGTGCAGGCCGCCGTCAGGCCTTC
>CADBNG010000148.1 GCA_902795985.1 uncultured Lachnospiraceae bacterium | reverse complement strand
GCTTTTTCAGATCGTGACCGGTTTTTCTATTGTAAAAATGTTTTTTTCCAGAATGATGCGGCGGAATTCCTCTGCCGGAGGCGAGAGCGCTTTTTCGCGGATGGAAGCCAGGACCAGTGTCTGGGGCACATGATAGTTGTCCGGAATATTGAAGTAGATGACGTCGGGGTTGTTGCCGATGATTCCGAGAACCGTTTTGGGAATGATGGATACGGCAAGACCGCATGCGCAGAGCTTTTCGTGAAGGGAAAGACCGCGGATCTCGATATATTTTTTAGGATAAAAGCCGGCTTTGCTGAAAATAATATCCACGATATCACGAAGCTGCTCTGTCTTCGGAAACAGGATAAATGATTCTTCCGACGCCAGGCGGATATCCAGGAAAGGCGCGTCATAGCCTTCTACAGAATATCCTTTCTGCGCAAGGGGAGAATCTTTGTGTGTAACCAGCACAAAACGTTCACTGCCCAGCGTGATGGTTTCGATATCGGAGCCGGTAACGGGCAGATGGGTCAGAATGAAGGCATAATCGCCGGCCCGGAGCCCCTGCTCCAGCTCACGGTTCTGCGCTTCGACGGCGTTGACTTTGATGCCCGGATATTTTTTCAGGAATTCAGGAAGCGCCTGAGGCATGAAATAGTCCCCCTGGTTGTGCAGCATTCCGATGGACAGCTCCTGATTGGTCGCTGCGGCGAACTGTTTCAGCATGGACTGCATCTGATTGCTGCGTTCGAGAATGTCCTTTGCATAGGAAAGACACAACTGGCCGGCTTCGGTTATTTCAAGGCCTTTCGGGTTCCGGATAAAAAATTTGCAGTTATAAGCGGCCTCGACCCGGGCCAGCGCCTGGCTGAGCGATGGCTGGGAGATGAAGAGCGCTTCGGCTGCTTTGGAAATGGATTTTTCATTGGCGATGGCGACGATATATCGCATTTCGTTTAATGTCATAAGTGATTCTCCCGAATGAAACCGCTGTTTCGGCGGAATGCTCTGACAAAGGACGTTTACTTACAGATCTGTTATCGCCGCGGATAATACGGAAGACAAAAGAAAGACTTTTTCTGCGTACTGCCCGTGCTCAAAAGCATATCATAATTTCCGGCAGGATTCAATTAAAGCGGAAATCAGCAGATTTTGGTGAGATACCGAAAAAGCGGCTGCAGGAAATCTGCAGCCGCCGTTGCTCGTGTTGATGAGAAAGGGCTCTGATCACGACCGGAACTTGCTCTCGTAAATCGGGAAGCGGCTGCACAGCTCGTCCACTGCTTCCTTGATCTGCTTCCATTTGTTGTCGAAGTCGTTGACGGCGTCGCAGATGAGATTGCCCACCTGGACCAGTTCCGCTTCCTTGAAGCCGCGGGTCGTGACCGCCGGGGTGCCGAGACGGACGCCGCTGGCTTCGCCGGGTTTTCTCGGGTCGTTCGGGACCATGTTCTTGTTGGCCGTGATGCCGACGCTGTCCAGACGGATCTCCAGATCCTTGCCGCTGATCTCGCGGTCCTTCAGATCCAGGAGCATCAGGTGGTTGTCGGTGCCGCCGGAAACCAGTTCAAGACCGCCTTTTAACAGGGTATCGGCCAGTGCCGCGGCATTGGAGACGATCTGATGCTGGTAGACCTTGAAGTCCGGATGGAGCGCTTCGCCGAGGGCGACGGCCTTGGCGGCGATGATGTGCATCAGCGGGCCGCCCTGGGTTCCCGGGAACATGGCGGAGTTGATCTTTTTGGCGATTTCGGCATCGTTGGTCAGGATGATGCCGCCTCTGGGACCGCGCATGGTTTTATGGGTTGTCATGGTGACAACGTCCGCGTAGGGGACCGGGCTCTGGTGTTCGCCCGCCGCGACCAGGCCGGCAATGTGGGCGATATCCACCATCAGGTAGGCGCCGACTTCCCTGGCAATTTCGCCGAAGGTCTTGAAATCGATCGCGCGCGGATAAGCGGAAGCGCCGGCGATGATCATGCGGGGCTGGCAGGATTTCGCCATATCGCGGACCTGGTCGTAATCGATGCGGCCTGTTACGGGGTCCACGCCGTAGGAGACGATATTATAGGTTTTGCCGGAGAAGTTCGCGGCGCTGCCGTGGGTCAGGTGACCGCCCTGGTTCAGGTCCATACCCATGACGGTATCGCCGGGCTTGCAGAGTGCAAGATAGACGGCATAGTTGGCCTGGGAACCGCTGTGGGCCTGAACGTTGGCATATTTGGCATCGAAGATCATCTTGGCGCGCTCGATGCAGATATTTTCGGCCAGATCCACATATTCGCAGCCGCCGTAGTAGCGTTTGCCGGGATAGCCTTCGGCATATTTATTGGTAAGAACGGATCCCATGACCGCCATGACTTCCGGGGAGACCAGGTTTTCCGAAGCGATCAGTTCGATATGGGTGCGCTGACGCTGCAGTTCCAGTTCCAGAACCCGGGCAATCTCCGGATCATACGCGTTGATATACTTCATGCTCAGTTCTACCATACTTTTTCTCCATTTCTTGTGTGTGTAATAAAAGATTGACGGACCGGAAAACGCGGGCGGGCGAAACTTCCTGACAGCCCGCGGGAAGATGCTCCATGTACTAAGAATAATAACATGTAACAGTAATAATACATAACATATTTTAGGATTGGATTCAATATAAAGTTTTGCGCGGTGAAGCGGTAGCACAGGAAAGCAGGTGAAGGGGACAGTCCCCTTCGCCCCCTGCTCCGTCCCTTCCGGGGCCGGCCCGTTGGGGACAGTCCCCTTCGCCCCCTGATCCGTCCCTTCCGGGGCCGGCCCGTTGGGGACAGTCCCCTTCGCCTCTTGCTCCGTCCCCTGCGGGCCGCGGTGAAAATGAAAAAATGGTGCCGTTCCGGTTTCAACACCGGAGGCATGTGGTATACTGGCTTTGGCTGCAACGGAACTGCCGTTACGTAAAAAAGAAACACGGAGGAAAAACATGGAACTGAGCGAGCTGCTGGATTATTTCAATACGGCGGACACCCTGGGGGAAGACCCGGGGATGATTGAGCTGATGCGGTTTTACAGCCGGGAAGCCCAGAAGATTACGATGGAAATCAATACAAAGGTTCATGAGCCGGAGGAGCTGGCGGAACTGTTTTCCCGGCTGATCGGCAAACCGGTGGGAGAGAACTTCGGTCTGTTTCCGCCCTTTTACACGGATTTCGGAAAAAACATCACCATCGGTAACGGGGTGTTTATCAATGCGGACTGCAAGTTCCAGGATCAGGGGGGAATCGTGATCGAAGACGGCGCGCTGATCGGCCACGGAGTCGTGCTGGCCACCCTGAACCATGATTTTGACCCGGAAAAGCGGCAGCAGCTTCATCCGGCGCCGATCCATATCGGCAAGGGGGTCTGGATCGGGTCCAATGCGGTGGTTACCGCCGGGGTTACCATCGGGGATCATGCCGTTGTGGCGGCCGGGGCGGTGGTCACAAAAGACGTGCCGGCGGATACGATCGTCGGCGGAGTCCCCGCGAAAGTGATCCGCAGGATCGATGAAAAAGGATAAGGACGAAAAAAATGGGATTCTTTCCCGTGTTTGACTTGTTTCACGGCCCGGCGGGGTCTATACTGAAACGGATTGGTGTCTGGATACCGGAAGAATTTCAGCACCTGCGTTTTCAAACGGTTAACGAATAAAGAGAGGATATCACTGGAATGGAAAGAGTATGTGCAAGGTTTACGGACAAGATCATGTCCGCGGAACAGGCGGCCGAATTCATCAAACCGGGAATGGTGCTGGGATGCTCCGGCTTCTCACAGATCGGAAGCCCGAAACGGATGGGCGCCGCAATCGCGAAACTGGGAAAAGCCGGTAACCTGACGATCATGACCGGCGCGTCTGTCGGGCAGGAACTGGACGGCGTCCTGGCAGAGGCCGGGATGGAAGTCCGCAGACTCCCGTATCAGAACCATAAACTGGTCAGAAAAGGAATCAACGAGGGCTCTATCGTTTATACCGACATGCATCTTTCCCATGTTGCTCCTCTGTTTTATAAAGGCGTCGGCCCGCATATCGATTATGCCATTATCGAGTGCGCCGGCATTACGGAAGAGGGCATTATCCCGGTCGCCAGCGTGGGCAACAATGACGTGTATATTGCCATGGCCGATAAGATTATTCTGGAAGTGAACGAGAACGTTCCCCTGAATATCCGCGGCATGCACGATATCTGGACCCCGGGTGTTCCGCCTTACACCAAACCGATCCCGCTGACTACGATCGACGAACGCATCGGCACGGACGTTATCCCGGTGCCGTATGAGAAGGTTTCGGCTGTTGTCATGACAAACGAAGCAGGCTCCCATTTCACCTTCAAGGAGCCGGACGCCGTCAGCGAAGCGATCGCGAACAACGTCATTGAACTGCTGAAAAAGGAATTCGAAGCCGGCCATTTCGGCGAAGTCCTTCCTCCGATCCAGGCCGGGACGGGCAGCACGACCAACTGTCTGCTGGCGGGCCTGGCAAAGAGCGGCTTCAAGGATATGAAAATGTATACCGAAGTCATCCAGGACCCGGTGCTGGATATGATTGAGGAGGGCACGATTTCCCAGGCCTCCTCCACCTGCATGTCTCTGACGCTGGAGGGGGAGAAGCGCTTCTACGAGAACATCGATTTCTACAAGAAGCACATTGTCCTTCGCAATCAGGAGATTTCCAACAATCCGGAAATGGCCAGAAGACTGGGCATTATCGCCCTGAATTCCCCGATCGAGTGTGATATTTACGGAAACGTCAACAGCTCCCATGTCATGGGAACGAAGATGATGAACGGCATCGGCGGCAGCGGCGACTTTGCCAGAAACGCCGGACTGACCGTCTTCGCGACAGAATCCATCGCCAAGAAGGGAGCCATCAGCTGTATCGTTCCGATGTGCGCCCACGTGGATCATACCGAGCATGACGTGGATATCATCGTAACGGAACAGGGCTGCGCCGATCTGCGTTGGAAATCCCCGAGACAGCGCGCCGAAGAGATCATCGAGAACTGCGCGCATCCGGATTACAAACCGCTGCTCCGGGAATACTTTGAAGAGGCGCTGGCGCTGGGCGGACATACGCCGCATGTGCTTTCCAAGGCGCTGTCATGGCATATCCGGTTCAATGAGACGGGAACGATGATGCCGTAAAGGGTATCAGGAGGCTGAAAAGGACAGGGGGTGTTTCTCCTGTCCTTTTTTCCGGACAGGGAATCGTCCCCTTGTCCCATAATTATCAAAAAACAGCCGATTTCCGGGTGAAAGTCCGGAAAATGTGTATTATAATAGGCAAAATAAGCAATTCAGGAGAGCAGAAGCGCAAAGCTCACAGGTTGAGACACAGGAGGAAGAGGCAATGCCGAAAAGAACAGATATTCATAAAGTACTTATCATCGGTTCAGGCCCGATCGTGATCGGTCAGGCGTGCGAGTTTGATTATTCCGGAACACAGGCCTGCAAGGCACTGAAAAAACTGGGTTATGAGATCGTACTGGTGAACTCCAATCCGGCGACGATCATGACGGACCCGGAGACTGCCGATGTTACCTATATTGAACCGCTGAACGTCCGGCGTCTGGAACAGATCATCGCCAAGGAGCGTCCGGACGCGCTGCTGCCGAACCTGGGCGGCCAGTCCGGCCTGAACCTCTGCGCGGCTTTGAATAAAGAGGGCATCCTCGATAAATATAATGTACAGGTCATCGGCGTGCAGGTCGACGCCATCGAGCGCGGCGAGGACCGGGTGGAGTTTAAGAATACTATGAATGCCCTGGGCATCGAAATGGCCCGGAGCGAAGTTGCCTACTCCGTGGAAGAGGGCCTTGCCATTGCGGAGCGCCTGGGCTATCCGGTCGTATTGCGTCCGGCCTATACCATGGGCGGAACCGGCGGCGGCCTTGTATACAATAAAGAAGAGCTGAAAACCGTTATGGCCAGAGGCCTTTCGGCAAGTCCCGTAGGCGAAGTCCTGGTGGAAGAATCCGTGATCGGCTGGGAAGAACTGGAGCTGGAAGTAGTCCGCGACGCGGACGGAAACATGATCACGGTCTGCTTTATCGAGAATATCGACCCGATGGGCGTCCACACCGGGGATTCGTTCTGCGCGGCGCCGATGCTGACGATCTCAAAGGAGGTCCAGGAGCGGCTGCAGGATCAGGCCTACCGGATCGTGGATTCCGTGCAGGTCATTGGCGGCACCAATGTTCAGTTTGCCCATGACCCGGTATCGGACCGGATTATCGTTATTGAAATCAACCCCAGAACGTCCCGTTCCTCCGCTCTGGCGTCGAAGGCTACGGGCTTCCCGATCGCGTTTGTCTCCGCCCTGCTGGCCTGCGGCCTTACGCTTCGGGATATCGAGTGCGGAAAATACGGAACACTGGATAAATACGTCCCGGACGGCGATTATGTCGTTATTAAATTTGCCCGCTGGGCCTTTGAAAAATTCAAAGGCGTGGAAGACAAGCTGGGCACCCAGATGCGCGCCGTTGGCGAAGTCATGAGCATCGGCAAGAACTTCAAGGAAGCCTTCCAGAAGGCGATCCGTTCCCTGGAGAACGGACGCTACGGCCTCGGCCATGCGAAGAATTTCGACACGCTTTCAAAAGAGGAGCTGTGCAAGAGACTGGTTAATCCTTCCAGCGAGCGCTATTTCCTTCTGTACGAAGCGCTGCGAAAGGGAGCGGATATTGAAGAACTGTATGCCCTGACCCACGTTAAGAGAGATTTCCTGACGGCCATTAAAGAGCTGGTGGAAGAGGAAGAGGCCCTCATCGCCGGAAAGGGTTCCCTGCCTTCGGATGAAGCCCTGACTCAGGCGAAGAAAGACGGTTTTTCCGATAAATACTTAAGCCAGATTCTGGAGATCCCGGAGGAAGAAATCCGGAACCGCCGGCTGGCGCTGGGCGTAAAGCAGACCTGGGAAGGCGTGCATGTCAGCGGAACGAAGGACAGCGCGTATTACTTCTCCACCTATAACGGCGTGGATAAGAACCCGGTCACCAACAACCGGAAAGTCATGATCCTGGGCGGCGGCCCGAACCGGATCGGCCAGGGCATCGAATTTGACTATTGCTGCGTACACGCGGCAAAAGCGCTGAAAAAGCTGGGCTTCGAGACGATCATCGTGAACTGTAACCCGGAGACCGTTTCCACGGACTACGATACCTCCGACAAGCTTTATTTCGAGCCTCTGACGCTGGAGGACGTTTTAAGCATTTACGAAGAGGAAAAACCCCTGGGCGTCATCGCCCAGTTCGGCGGACAGACCCCGCTGAACCTTGCGTCGGATCTGGAAAAATACGGCGTGAACATTTTAGGCACCTCCCCGGCGGTCATCGATCTGGCCGAGGACCGGGATCAGTTCCGGGCCATGATGGACAAGCTGGGCATCCCGATGCCGGAATCCGGCATGGCGACCACGGTCGAAGAGGCGCAGGCGATTGCCGGAGAAATCGGCTATCCGGTCATGGTGCGTCCGTCCTATGTGCTGGGCGGCCGCGGTATGGAAGTGGTTTATAACGACGAAACCATGGCGGACTATATGCGGGCAGCTGTCGGCGCAACGCCGGACCGTCCGATCCTGATTGACCGTTTCCTGAATCATGCGCTGGAGTGCGAAGCCGACGCGGTCTGCGACGGTACGCATGCTTTTGTGCCGGCCGTTATGGAACATATTGAGCTGGCAGGTGTTCACTCCGGAGACTCCGCCTGCATTATTCCGTCCG
>CADBNG010000147.1 GCA_902795985.1 uncultured Lachnospiraceae bacterium | reverse complement strand
GCCTTCCGCCGACAGCGCGGCAATGACAAGGGCTGCTCCCGCTCTTAAATCCGGCGCACTGACTCTTGCGCCGGTGAGAGCTTCCACCCCTTCGATGATCGCGGTATTGCCCTCAACCTTGATACGGGCGCCCATACGGGCCAGTTCGTCCACATATTTGAAACGGTTGTCGAAAATGCTTTCCGTTATAATGCTCGGTCCGTTGGCGGTCGTTAAAAGAACGGCCATCTGCGGCTGCATATCGGTAGGATAGCCGGGATACGGCTGGGTTTTGACGTTGGTCCGGTTCAAACGGCTCTTGGCGCAGATCCGTACGGAGTCGTCGAACTCCTCGATCTCGCAGCCGATCTCTTCGAGTTTGGCGGTAATGGCTTCCAGATGCTTCGGGATCACATTCTTGACCAGCACGTCTCCGCGGGTTGCGGCGGCGGCCATCAGGAACGTCCCGGCTTCGATCATGTCGGGAACGATGGAATACTCCGTTTTATGGAGAGATTCCACCCCTTTAATACGGATCACTTCCGTTCCGGCGCCGCGGATTACGGCACCCATGCTGTTCAGGAAGTTTGCCACGTCCACGACGTGGGGTTCACGCGCGGCGTTTTCGATCACGGTGTTTCCTCTTGCGAGGGTTGCGGCCATCATGATATTGATGGTGGCGCCCACGGAAGGCATATCCAGATAAATATGCGCCCCGTGAAGGTCCTGTGCCGCGGCGATAACGGATCCGTTCCGGATCTCAACCTTCGCGCCCATGGCCTCAAAGCCCTTGATGTGAAGATTGATGGGACGGCTGCCGATATTGCATCCGCCGGGAAGCGGCACCTCCGCTTTCTTGAATTTTCCGAGAAGGGCACCCAGCAGATAATAGGAAGCACGGATCTTCCGGATAAATTCATCCTCTACCCGCACGTTGCTGATGGATGCGCCGTTGATCTTTATTGTATGGCGGTCTGTCTTCGTAACTACAGCTCCGACGTGAGAGACCGCGCCCAGAAGGGCATTAATGTCGCTGACATCCGGCACATTTTCGAGCGTTACGGTTTCGTTGCTCATCAGTGCCGCGGTAATAATGCCGAGTGCAGCGTTTTTTGCTCCCCCTATCGTGACCTCGCCCACTAACGGGACTCCCCCCTTGATCACGTATTGTTCCATAAATCACCTCAAATACATGGCCGGCAGGCAGTGCGCTTCTTCCCCAAAAAGCCGCTGCTTCGGTACTACTTTCCGGCCGTAGTCATAGTTTTACAGCACCTTTGCAGATGCTGTAAACAGTATTTTACATCATATTAATATTTTTGTAAACCTTTTTACGGCATCCGCTGTAAAAGGCAGGATTAACAGGGCAGGAACGAAAGGCTTCCCGCAGGTCCGATCAGACCAGGACCGTCTTATTGGTTGCGTAGTAATAGCGATAAGTGTTTTTGGAATCATAATCCCAGTACTCGACATATGTTGCTGTCAGCTTCTCGACATCATTTCCCTCCCCCCGGAGGACAGCAAGTTTTTTCACATTGGTGCCGGATTTGCTGCATTTGTAAATCGTTACTGAGCTATAATCCCCGTTGGAATCCGGGTACTTCGCGTAATAGACCTCACCATTGATAAAACAGGCCAAGCTGACTCTTTTTCCCAGACACTTCAGCGCTTTCATACCTCCCATGCTGTCAGTTTTATACAGAGATACCTTATGTACTGTCGTATCTGATATCGAATCCGTGGTAATGAGACAGTTGCCGTTCCGCGCGAGGATATCACAGTTGGTTTTTTTGAGCTTCAGGGTCTTGGCCGTAAGATTATAAAGATAGGTCTCTACCTGGCCATATCCGAGAACCTTCACAAAGAAAACATTATTCCCGTATACTGTTGAGATCCACCAGTTGCCGTAATTATCATAGGGTGTTTTCCGGCTGAGTTTCGCCAGAAGCTTATACTTCCCTTCGGAAACCTTATAACAGGAAAAACGGAAATAGGATTCATTCCGGTCTTCGATCGTCAGAATGATATTTCCGTTCGTGTAGATATCCTTGATGCTTCCGGAAAACTTAGCCGCTTTATAGCCGCTGTTCTTTTGGCTGGAATAGTAGATCTTCCCGCCGGAGACCTTAAAGTAACGGGTACCGACTTTGACCGGATTCTCACCCTTGATCGCTTTAAACGCGGTGGCTGCCTCCACAGGTTTCGGGGTGAACGTCATCACCGCCGAGAAGGAAAGAATAAAGGCCAGCATTAATACCAGTATCTTTTTGGATGTTTTCAGATTTCTTTTCATACCTCTCTCCTCCTGTATTTCAGTTCAAAATGCGGTTTTTTTGCAGGTCCGGTCAGTCGCAGTACAGCTCCAGCGCCGCGATATTGGACGGGATGAACTTCTCTTTTCTTCCGGAGAACATCTTCTCGATCTGATGGACGACCGTCTCTTTTTTGCAGCAGCCGGTTTCGGAAAGGATCGCGCCGAGCATGACAAAGTTTGCCGCCCTGCTGTTGCCGACTTCCGCGGCTTTATCGTTTGCCGGAATTTCGATGACCTTGATATCGGTCCGGGTCGAAGTTTCCGGAACAATGGAGCTGTTGATAAAAAGAACGCCGCCGGGATTGACCATGTCCTCAAATTTCCGAAGGGACGGAAGGTTCATGACGACAAGCACGTCCGCGTCGTTGATCAGCGGACAGCTGATTCTTTTATCGGAAATGATAACGGTGCAGTTGGCTGTTCCGCCTCTCATTTCCGGTCCGTAGGACGGAAGCCAGGTGACTTCATGTCCTTCTTCCATCGCGGCTTTCGCGATCATCTGTCCGATCGTCAGAGCGCCCTGTCCGCCGCTGCCGGCGAAAAACATTTTCATTTTCATAATTAAAAGCCCTCCGGGGTCTTGAAATTCTTAACCGGATAATAATTCATCACGTCTTCGGAAATATACTGCATCGAATCCATCGGCGACAGGCCCCAGTTGGTCGGGCAGGAGCTGAGCATTTCCACAAAGGTGAAGCCCAGGCCGGCCTTCTGGATTTCAAACGCCTTGCGTACGGCCGCTTTGGCCTTACGGACGTTCGCCGGGGAATTCAGAACGACGCGCTCTACGAAAACCGCGCAGTCGATCTGTGAAATGATCTCGCACATCCGGAGCGGAAGGCCCGCCTGCTCGACCGTACGGCCGTCCACACAGGTGGTGGTGCGCGCGCCGATCAGCGTGGTCGGGGCCATCTGGCCGCCGGTCATGCCGTAAATACCGTTATTGATGAAAAAGGTGGTGAATTTTTCTCCCCGGTGCGCGGCATGGAGAATCTCCCCGGCACCGATCGATGCCAGGTCGCCGTCGCCCTGATAGGTGAAGACAATGCGGTCGGGATGAATACGGCGGATTCCGGAAGCGATGGCCGGGGCCCGTCCGTGGGTGGACTCGCACATGTCGATATTCATGAAATTATGGGCATTGATGGAGCAGCCGATGGGAACAACGCCCATCGTATTTCCGAGATCGCCCCGCTCTTCCAGCACTTCCATGATGATGCGGTGGGCAATGCCGTGGGTGCATCCCGGGCAGTAGCTGGTCTCGACAGGAAGCATTCCGACAGTCGGTTCAAATACGGTCTTCATTTATTTTACCTCCTCGAGCGCTTTTAAGGCCCGCTCCATAACCTCAATGGAGGTGGGAACGATTCCGCCGGTGCGGTTGATCAGCGCTACAGGCCAGCGGCCGGCAGCGGCATTTCTTACGTCATCGATCATCTGTCCCATGGACAGTTCGGCGGAGATCACGATCTTCGTCGCGTCGGTCAGCTCGTCAAAAGCCGCTTTCGGATAGGGCCACAGGCTGATCGGACGGATCACGCCGGCCTTTACCCCTTTTTCCTCCAGAAGCTCGCAGGCTTCCACACAGATTCTGGCCATGGTTCCGAAAGCCACAAAAACGATTTCCGCGTCTTTTACATTGATGTTTTTATAGCGGACCAGTTCCTTTTCCGCCTCGGCATATTTTTCGAACATGTGGATGACATGGTCCTCCAGCACGTCGGGCTGCAGCCGCAGGGAGAACACGACGTTCCGGCCCTCATGATGATCCGTACCGGTAATCGCCCAGGGAACGTCCCGGGAGATCTCCTCGGAGCTTTTAATGCCCTTTGCCGGCGGGAACTCCACCGGTTCCATCATCTGGCCCAGCATGCCGTCCGCGAAAATCACCACCGGATTGCGGTATTTTTCGGCGATATCAAAGGCTTCATAGATCAGGTCCACGCTCTCCTGAATATTCGCCGGAGCGAATACGGGGATCCGAACGTCGCCGTTGTATCCGCCGCGGGTGACCTGGTAATAGTCGGCCTGGCCGGGCTGGATGCCGCCTACGCCGGGGCCGCCTCTGGAAACGTTCATGGCAACAAGCGGGACTTCGCAGGAGCAGGTAAAGCCCAGGCCTTCCTGCATCAGCGCAAATCCCGGGGAGCTGGTGGAAATAAAGACTCTTCCGCCGGCCGCCGCCGCGCCATAGGCCATATTGACGGCCGCAAGTTCGGATTCCGCCTGGATAAAGCTTCCTCCCGCCTTTGGCAGCGCATGGCTCATATATTCGGGAACTTCGTTCTGCGGGGTAATGGGATAACCGAAATAGCAGTTGCATCCCGCACGGATCGCGGCTTCGGCAAACGCTTCATTTCCCTTCATCAGGACCTTGCTCATTCTTCCCCCTCCTCTAACTCATAGATGCTGATACAACAGTCCGGACACATCGTCGCGCAGCTCTGGCAGCCGATGCACTCCTCCTGCTTCTCAATGCCCGCCGGATGAAAGCCTTTGGCATTGACCGAAGGGTCGAGAGCGATGATCTTTTTCGGACAGAACGAAATACAGATCTCACAGCCCTTGCACTTTTCCTTATTAAAAAGGACTTTGAATCTTCTTTTCATGGCCATTGTGGTTGTCTCCTTAAAAGAAAGACTTTGATGTCAGTTAATTTACCCGTATAAAACTTTATTATGGTGAAGTCAGACCGTTTTGTCAAGGTAAGAATCCCGCATAAACATGCCGATACGAAAAACTTCCATATCCGGGCAGGG
>CADBNG010000146.1 GCA_902795985.1 uncultured Lachnospiraceae bacterium | reverse complement strand
GCCGGCCGGCGCTGTTTTTTCGGGAGTTTTGCCTTCGCGGAGATCCCGGATCAGGTTCAGCACTCCGTCGACACCCTGGAAATGGAGGTCCAGACGGGGAGCTTTCTCCGGCATATCCTCTTCGCCTTCCTCGTTCATCTGCGGCTTCGGGCCGTTCATCTTGGTGATGATGAGCTTGAGGGAATCCGGGGGCTGGGGAACCGCTTCGATCATGAGAGGGGAATTCAGTCCGTCAAAACCGCAGGTCTGACGGGCTTTCATCATCAGATCCCGGAAGAACATTTTGGCTTTTGCCGAGCCGAAAGCGAGTTCGCTGAGCTTAAGCTGGTTGTTGGCAAGATCCTCGCTGGAGATTACGCAGCAGATCTGCCGGTCATTTATTTTTTCGATTTTCATCCTGTATTCCTCATTGTTCGTGATACTATAGTATACTTCATACGGAGGTCCATTGCAATAAGTCCCGGGTAATTTGGGTATTCCCTTTTTGTAAATGTTCCTTGCGTATTGAATTGAATTGCGTTACAATACAATATGTATAGGTATTGGTAACCGGGCCTTTCCGGACGGAAACCGGCTGGTTCCGTAAAGGGCCCATCCGCCGGAGGCGGTTTATGTAACGCGGCTCCTCCCGCGCTTCATGACATAAAAAGGCACAACGAGGTTATGTGATGCAGGATCTTAGCAATACACAATTTTATCAGTTCCATCCGGAAACGGAAATTTCGGCAAGAAAAGTACTGGAGCGGGTTTATCAGGCGATGGAGGAAAAGGGATACAATCCCGTCAGCCAGATCGTCGGATACATCATGTCCGGAGATCCCACGTATATTACCAGCCATAACGGCGCCAGAAGCCTCATTATGAAGGTTGAAAGGGACGAACTGGTGGAGGAGCTGCTGAAGACCTATATCGAGAAGAGAGCCTGGGAGGAACAGGCCGATTGAGCCGGATCATGGGGCTTGACTACGGCAGCAAAACGGTGGGCGTGGCTGTGAGCGACCCTCTCCGGGTAATTGCTTCCGGCGTTGAGATTATCCGGAGGAAGAAAGAAAACCAACTGCGGCAGACCTACGCAAGAATTGAAGAGCTGATCGGGCAGTATGACGTTGAACGGATCGTACTGGGGCTGCCGAAGCATATGAACGACGATATTGGGGACCGGGCACAGCTTTCCCTTGAATTTCGGGAGGGGTTGCAGAGACGCACCGGTCTTCCCGTTGTTATGTGGGATGAACGGCTGACCACCGTCTCGGCCCATGCCGTTATGACGGAGCTGGGCATCCGGGGAGAAAAGCGCAAAGAGCTGGTGGACGAGATCGCGGCGGAATTCATCCTGCAGAATTATCTGGATTATCTTTCGGCCGGCGGTACGGAATAACCGGGAACGGAACGGCCGGATTCCCGGCAGAGGTGCGAATATGAACATGGAAGAAAAGGCATCGCTTGTTTTTACGAACGATGACGGAGAAGAGATTACCTTCTTCATTCAGGAGCAGACGCGGGTAAACGGTACGGATTATCTTCTTGTCGCGGACTCCGACGGTGAAGAAGCGGAAGCTTATATATTAAAGGATACCTCCGCAGACGGAGATGAAACGGCGGTCTACGTTATGGTGGACGATGAGGTGGAGTTCGACGCCATAGCCGACGTATTCCGACGGATGATGGAAGATGTGGAGATCCTGTAAACTCAGGAGGTTAATTTGACAACGGAAAACAGAAAACGGCTGCGCATCATCCCTTTAGGCGGTTTAGAGCAGATAGGGATGAATATTACTGCGTTCCAATATGACGAAAGCATTGTGATTGTCGACTGCGGGATGGCGTTTCCCGAGGACGACATGCTCGGCATCGACCTGGTGGTGCCGGATATTACCTTTTTAAAAGAAAACGCCGACAAGATTAAGGGATTTGTTTTTACTCACGGACATGAAGACCATATCGGCGCGACACCGTATGTTTTAAAGGCGGTCAACGCGCCGCTGTATGCCACCCGGCTGACCATGGGGCTGATCGAGCACAAGCTGGAAGAGCATTCCCTGACCAACAACGTCCGCCGCAAAACGGTCAAATACGGACAGACCATCAATCTGGGAGATTTCAAGATTGAGTTTATCCGGACGAACCACAGTATTCAGGATGCGGCGGCGCTCGCCATTACCTGCCCCTGCGGAACGGTGATCCATACCGGCGATTTCAAAATTGACTATACCCCGGTTTACGGCGATACGATCGATCTGCAGCGTTTTGCCGAGCTGGGCAAGAAAGGGGTTCTTGCCCTGATGTGCGACAGCACCAACGCGGAACGGGAGGGATTCACCTCTTCGGAGCGGACCATCGGCAAGACTTTTGACACGATTTTCGCGGAGCATGCAAGCCACCGGATCATTGTGGCGACCTTTGCCTCCAACGTGGACCGGGTGCAGCAGGTGATCAATTCGGCTTCCAAGTTCGGCCGGAAGGTTGTGGTGGAAGGCCGGAGCATGGTCAACGTCATTGAAACGGCCATGGAGATGGGCTATGTCAACGTGCCGGAGAACACCCTGATCCCCATTGACCAGATGAAGAATTATACCGATGACCAGCTTGCGATCGTGACGACGGGCAGCCAGGGCGAATCGATGGCGGCCCTGTCGAGAATGGCGGCTGGCATCCACAAGAAAGTGGACATCAAGCCCGGCGACGTAATCATTTTCAGCTCCAACCCGATCCCCGGCAATGAAAAGGCCGTATCCAAGGTTATGAATGAGCTGAT
>CADBNG010000145.1 GCA_902795985.1 uncultured Lachnospiraceae bacterium | reverse complement strand
CACCGCGTTTGTTTCCTGCATCTTCGCGGAGATGTACTTGAACCCGACCGGAACCTCATGACAGGTCTGTCCGAAACGCTCCGCCACCTTGTCCAGCATATGCGTTGTGGATACGTTCCGCACTACCGGACCGTTCCATCCCTTGTATTTTACCAGATAATAGTACAAAAGCACCAGTACATCATTGGGCGTCAGATACCTGCCGGTATCATCGATCACCCCAAGCCGGTCCGCGTCCCCGTCAGTCGCGATGCCGATATCGAAGGGATAATCCATCACAGTCGCGATCAGGTAGCGCAGCGTGCGCTCCGATGGTGCCGGCATCTTCCCGCCGAAGAGCGTATCGTGATTGTCGTGAATGGTGGTAATGTCGCATCTTGAAGTCAGCAGCAGGGTCTTGAGCGGGATCTCCGAGACCCCGTACATGGGATCGAGGGCAACCCGCAGATTCCGGTGACGAATCGCGGCTACATTGATCTTTTCCAGGATGTCATCCAGATACTCGTTCAGCGGATAGACTTCCTCGACCAGGCCCTTTTTAACTGCATCCTGATATTCCATCCGGCGGATTTCTTCGCCTTCGATCTCAGAAGCAATCGCCTCGATTTCCGCCGTCTGCTCCTGGGACGCATCGCGCCCGCCCGCCGTGAACACCTTGATGCCGTTGTATATTGCCGGGTTGTGGCTGGCGGTTACCATCATTCCGTATGGAAGATTGTGCCGCTGCACATAGAACATCACCAGCGGAGTCGGAGCGGCGCGGTTTACCAGCATGGCACGGATCCCCTCCGCGGCGAATACGCTTCCGCACCAGCGCATGGTTTCCTTGGAAAGAAAACGGCGGTCATAGCCGAGAATAATGCCCTTGTCCGCGACGCCCTCCCGTTTCATTTTTACGGCCATCGCCCGGGCAAGCAGTTCTATGTTGCTGCGGATGAACTCATCTCCGATGACGGCTCTCCAGCCGCCGGTTCCAAACTTTACCATGCATTTCCCCCATTCTGCGCAGCGATGTGCGTACGCGTTCCGCTTTACATAGCGCTCTGCACGATTTTCTGCATCTCATCCGTTTTTTCCCGCATCTGTGCAAGCAGGTGGATCTGTGTTCTGGCACGCACCAGATTATGCTCCGCATAAGCAGTTTTATAATAAGGATCCCCGGCAATGTAATCTGCCAGGAACCGGACCGCCTGCTCGTAAGTGATCACCATCGCGCCCCAGGGAAGCATTTCATATTCAGTCTTTGTCAGGGCTTTTCCCGTGCCTTCCAGGAATCCTTCGGTATAGACGCGGAACCTGGAAAGGTCAAAGTTCACCTTTTCAAGATCCGGTTCATCCTCTTTTCCCGTACTGGCGCCGAACCGGATGGAATCCCCGAAGTCCGTGACGGACAGTCCGGGCATGACCGTATCCAGATCGATCACGCAGATTCCCTTCCGGGTCTGGTTGTCGATCATTACATTGTTCAGCTTTGTATCGTTGTGTGTTACCCGCAGCGGCAGACTTCCGTCCTCCTGCCGCTCCTTCAGCACGCCTGCCAGAGAGGCATTCTCCAGCAAATATGTGATTTCCGGCTGCGCCTTTTCGCAGCGCCCGCACGAATCTGCGTCCACAGCCGCCCGGAAGGCTTCAAATCTGCGCGGCGTGTTGTGAAAGTCCGGGATGGTCTCGTGCAGAAGATGCGACGGGAAATCCCGCAGCATCCGCTGGAAGTGGCCGAAGGCGAGCGCACTCTCCCGGAAAACGGCAGGGTCCTCCGTCTGATCAAAGGCCGTGGCGTCCGTGATAAACCGGTACATGCGCCAGTAGTCTCCGTCGATCCACAGTCCAAGGCTCCCGTCCTTTCCGGGAATGACCGTCAGCACTTCCCGTTCCGGATCGCCGCCTTCTTCGGTCACGCGCTCCCGCAGCCAGGATGTCACCCGGTCCACATTTTCCATCACCTCTTCGGGATGATGAAAGATCTCCGTATTCATCCGCTGCAGAATATAGTCCCCGGAATTCTTTCCGTCCTCGCAGCAGATCCTGTATGTATCGTTGATATGCCCGTTCCCGAAGGGTGTGCCGGAAAGTACTTTCCCTTCCATCCGGAACCGGTCACAGATTTCTTTCAAATTCATTTTCATGACTCGCCCGCT
>CADBNG010000144.1 GCA_902795985.1 uncultured Lachnospiraceae bacterium | reverse complement strand
GATAACGTTATAGGAGTACCGGATCGCGTCACGAATACTCACGCTTCCGTGAAATGCCATATCGGAATTGTTGACCGGGGTTCCGTCATCGTAATTATAGGGCTCATCGTCCAGTTTGGTGGAAAGATTGATGACGCCGAGATCCAGGGCCGGACCATAGGTTGAAAGGATTTTGAAGGTGGATCCGGGCTGCCGGTACGTGTCGGTCGCACGGTTCAGGGTCAGACTGGCCATTTTTTCACCGCGTCCGCCGACGATGCCGAGAACGTGGCCGTTTCTCTGATCGACAACTGTCATGGCGGCCTGCGGCTGCAGAGCCGCGCTGAAACGTTCGGCAACGATTTCATCATCCGGTCCGACCACCGCTGCCTTGTACTGATCCACATAGGATTGAGCTTCTTCTTCGCTGTCAAACAGCAGGTCGAATTCCGGATCGTTTTCACGGAAGTACAGCTGCAGCATTTCGCGGCTGTAATTAATCCGTTCTCCGTTGGCGTGATCCACGGTGAGGGCCCAGTCCAGGGCGTAGGTCACGGTCTCCGGGAAGTTTTCCTCGTTTTTGAATTCCCCTTCCATTACCGTCTGGATGAAGGGGTCCTCCGTGGAATAAATACGGAGACCGCCGCTGTAAACGGCGTAAAAGGCCTGTACTTCCGTATAGCCTTTCTTTTCAATCAGGTCGTTTTCCACCTGGGAGATCAGCTCGTCCACAAAGAAAGAGTAGGGAGCAATGGTATCTTCCTCCTCGTTATGTTCATGAATCCGGTAGTAGACGTTGTCCTGGATAGCCTCTTCATAATCCATACGGGAAATGTATCCCTGATCCAGCATGTATTTAAGAACGGTTTGCTGACGTTCCAGATTATACTCCGGGTAAATCAGGGGATTGTACCGTGTCGGATTCTGCGGTATAGCGGCAAGGACAGCGCATTCGGACAGGGTCAGTTCGGTGCAGTCTTTGCCGAAATAAGTCTGGGAGGCCGTCTGTACGCCGTAGCAGCCGGCGCCGAAATTGACGGTGTTCAGATAGTTTTCCAGAATAATGGATTTGGCATCCACGCCCGAAGCCGTCAGCGCGGCCTCCAGCTGGGTCGCCAGATACTGCTCCTGGAGCTTTCTTTCGATCCTGCGGAAGCCGGATTCTTCGGTCCAGTCCGTAAACACATTGTTTTTCAGCAGCTGCTGCGTAATCGTGCTGGCGCCTTCCGTACGGGAAAAACCGGTGGATACCGCAACTGCCATCGCGCGGATCATACCGAAAGGATCCACACCGTTGTGCAGATAGAAACGGGCGTCCTCAATGGCAACGATCGCGTGCTGCATGTTGAGGGGAATTTCATCAATGGAAACGGAGATCCGGTTTCCTTCGGCGGTATTCAGCTTCTGAAGTTCGTTTCCCTGGGAATCATAAATGAAGGTAGCATAGCCCAGCGGCATGATGTTCACTTCCGAGATGCTCGGGGTATTTGCGAGAATGCCGCGGTAGGATCCGATCACGAAACAGACAGCAAAAACGATTACTGCAATAATCAGGATCAGCGCAATCCGGAACGCGGAAACGCCGGCCCAGTTCCCGATGCGGGAGGTGCTGGACTCCAGACGGTCAATTTTTCTGCGAAGGCCTTTTCTGCCAAAATCCATGGGATGCTCCCCTAAAAAACAATTATAAATAAGTATACCACTAAAGAAGTAGACAAAAAAGAGCCAGTTTTGGTACACTTTCCAGAGGATGACTAAAGAAGAGAGGGCAGAACATGGCGGAAGAGTATCGTACCATCCGGCAGACGGGAACGGCAGAGGTTATCGAAAAGAAATCCCGGTTTCTGGCATCCGCATATCATGTTGAAAACGAAGAGCAGGCAATGGCGCTTCTGGAAAAGACCCGAAAGCTCCATTATGATGCCCGCCATAACTGCTGGGCATATGTCCTGGGAGAAAAGCAGGAGAGTGAACGGGCCAGTGATGACGGAGAACCGTCAGGAACTGCGGGCCGGCCGATCCTTGAAGTGATCCGGCATGCGGAACTGACTTTTACCTTTGTCGTAGTGACACGCTATTTCGGAGGTACGCTCCTGGGAACCGGAGGGCTGGTAAGAGCGTATACGCAGGCCGCGGAAGAAGCGGTGGGCAATGCGCTGAAAGCGATACTGACTCTCTCGGACGAACTGCTGGTCGAAACAGATTATTCCGACGTAGGTAAAATCCAGTACCTGATCGGTCAGAAAGGGCTGACGCAGGATCCGCCGGAGTACGGACAACAGGTCCTTTTTCATATATTCTGCAAAACAGCTGACAGCGCCGGCCTGACCCGGCAGATTACGGAACTGACAGCCGGCCGGGCAGAGATTCACTGCAGCCCGGCCGGTTATCGAGAGCTGAAACAATTCTGACAGAAAACAGAGAATCCGGTGAATCAAAGGGGACGGTTCCTTTTGATTCGCTGGTCCATTTGTGCCGCTTTTTAACACAAAGTACCGGCCCCTTCCGCGTTATGCTTTTTCCGGTTCCGGATATTCCACACCGAAGGTTTCGGCCGTGACGGTCTTCATGACCTGGGGCGTCAACGGACGGTCGCTGTAGTCCGTGCGGGTTTCAGCGATGGCGTTGACAACGTCCATTCCTTCAATTACTTTACCGAAAGCCGCGTACTGGCCGTCCAGATGCGGTGATTTTTTATGCATGATGAAGAACTGGCTGCCGGCGGAATCCGGATGCATGGAACGGGCCATGGAGAGGACGCCGGGATCATGGGTAAGGTCATTCTTAAAACCGTTTCCGGAGAATTCGCCTTTGATGCTGTAGCCGGGGCCGCCGTATCCCATGCCTTCGGGATCGCCTCCCTGAATCATGAAGCCGCGGATGACACGGTGGAAAATGATTCCGTTATAAAAGCCTTTGTTAACAAGTGAAAGGAAATTGTTGACGGTGTTGGGGGCAATATCGGGATAAAGTTCCGCTTTGATGATGCCGCCGTCTTCCATTTCGATGGTGATAATCGGATTGGGCATATGATTTCTCCTGTCTGTGTTTGCAAGGATCGGGTTAACGGATATCAGTATATCGGTATTTGTCCGGTTTGGCAACAGAAAGGGGGGTAGAGAGTCTGAAGCGAACCCGGCATCATCCTGTACATTAAGAGAAATCGGATGCAGAAAAAAACCACGTATGAAATACCGCGGCGCTTGCCCGGATCACCTGACTGTGATAAACTTGCAACGATGTAATTTCAGGTTGATAGAGCGGCGGCATTTGTTTTCATGAGCTGCCGGAGGACAGAATGGTTCAGGAAACCAATTCACCGGAAGAAACTTTCCGGCTGGCGGAAAAAATCGGAGAATGCGCGGAAGCAGGCGACGTGATCGCTCTGGACGGAGATCTCGGCGCCGGCAAGACGGTGTTTGCCCAGGGGATTGCCTCCGGACTCGGGATTAAAGGGCCGGTGACA
Organism: uncultured Lachnospiraceae bacterium; assembly: GCA_902795985.1. The sequence goes on along the minus strand of CADBNG010000144.1, from coordinate 2,931 downwards.
AGCCCCACGTTTGTTATCCTGCAGGAATATCAGGGCGGCCGTCTGCCTTATTATCATTTTGACGTTTACCGCATCGATGATCCGGATGAACTGCTGGAGATCGGGGCGGAAGAGTATTTTTACGGAAACGGTGTCTGTGTTGTGGAATGGGCTTCCATGATCGAAGACCTGCTGCCGCCGGACGCGGTGCGGATTTATATTGCGTCCGATCCGGAAAAAGGATGGAACTGCCGGAAAATTACACTCCATGGCCTTTCCGTAGAGAAAGAAAACCGTATCAGAGGAGGAGAAAGATGAAAAAAATCGTTTCGTTATTGCTGGTGCTGTTCCTGACGGCCATGGTGCCGGGAAGCGCGCTGGCTGCTCCGTCGGAGAACCGGGAAGCGGACAGCCCGGAATACGAAGATATTTTTTCGGAATGGAACGAGGACGCGCCGGCTCTTCAGACTCTGATCGAATACGTGGAAGATGTAACCGATAAATCTTCCGATAGCTTTATCCCGGTTGCGGACCGCATCGCGGTCTTCGATTTGGACGGCACGCTTTACGGCGAACTGTTCCCGACCTGTCTGGAATACTATGCACTGGCATGGCGCATCCTGGCGGATCCTTCCTATGAGCCGGATGCTGAGCTGGTGGAAACAGCGGAGGAGATCCGGGATCACGCAATGGATCAAGACTTCTCCGATGATATGCCCATAAGGCATGCCCTTGCGGCTGCAAGGGCCTATTCCGGAATGACGATACCGGAATTCACAGATTACGTAACGGCGATTCTTAAGCAGGACGCGGATGGCTTTGAAGGCATGACCTACGGGGAAGCGTTCTATCTTCCGATGCTGGAAGTGATCGAGTATCTTCAGGACAATGATTTTACGGTATATGTGGTCAGCGACAGCGACCGCATGCTTTGCCGGATTCTTCTGGAAGGCAGCATCGATATTCCTTATGCCAATATTATCGGAATGGATGTGGCGCTGGAGGCCAGCGGCCAGAACGGCACGGACGGACTGGAGTATGAGTTCGACGATAAAGACGAAATCGTACGGACCGATCAGCTGCAGATCAAGAACCTGAAGATGAACAAAGTCTCCCAGATCGCCCGGGAAATCGGCAGGCAGCCGGTGCTTTCTTTCGGAAACTCCACTGGCGACGTCAGCATGCACAATTATACGATTGATAACAACAAATACAAAAGCGCGGCGTTCATGCTGATCGCGGATGATGAAGAACGGGATTACGGAAACACCAAAAAATCCAGGGAACTGGGCAAAGAATGGGAAGAAGACGGCTACCACGTCATTTCCATGAAAGATGATTTCAAAACCATTTATGGGAAGAAAATCAAAAAGACCGATGAATTCCAGTGGGATAAAATTCTGAGCGGCAGGACGGAAGAAACTGCCGAAGAAAAGGAAGAGGAAGACATCCAGTATGTGCTTTATCTCGGTACTAATGATAAAGACACCAATAAACCGGTTTTCAGCCCGGCTGAAGCGAAGAAAAAACTGAAGGAAATCCTTATTAAGAATTTCGGAGGATACACCATTCAGGAAGCGGAAGGCGGATGGGTTGATGACGACGGAACTGAATTCGAAGAATATACACTGGTGATCTATCTGAGCGACACAACCCGTGAAAAGGTTCATGAAGTATCGGACAAACTGATCAGCCTGTTTCACCAGAGCTCCATCCTGATCCAGGCCAATACAACGCAGACGGAGTTTTACGAAGGGAAATAAATTCGAAAATGAAAATTCTCGCAATTGACAGCTCGGGCCTTACGGCATCTGCCGCGCTGGTCACTGAAGAGGCTGTGCTTGCTGAGTTCAGCACCAATTTCAAAAAGACTCATTCCCAGACGCTTCTGCCCATGATCGATTCGATCATGAGCCTGACGGAGACGCCGGCGGCAGATCTGGACGCGGTCGCGGTAGCAAAAGGGCCGGGGTCCTTTACCGGTCTGCGGATCGGCGTCGCTACGGCAAAAGGAATCGCGCTGGCAGAGAATCTGCCGCTGATCGGCATTTCTTCCCTGGAAGGCCAGGCTTATGCGTTTTACGGAACAGAAGACCTTCTGTGCCCGATGATGGATGCAAGGCGGCAGCAGGTTTACAGCGGGATTTACCGCTTTGACAAAGAACGTCTGGTGAATGTTCTTCCGGACAATGCCCGGTCAGTGGAAGAGATGGCCGAAGTTCTCAATGAACTGGGGCAGCCGGTTATTCTTTCCGGGGACGGAATGATCCCGGCAGCGGAATACCTGAGGAATCATCTGAGGGTTCCGTTCACAGAGGCAAAGCCGTTTCAGAACCGTCAGCGGGCCGCGGTGCTCGGAACGCTTGCCCTGCAATACGCGGCGGAAGGCCGGTTTGAGGACGCGGACCATTTCGCGCCGGTTTACCTGCGCCCCTCGCAGGCGGAACGCGTCCGGAAGGAACGGGAGGCGGGAAAATGATACAGATCCGTGAAATGCAGATCGATGATCTGGAGCAGGTCATGGAGATCGAGAACGAGTCCTTTTCCGTTCCCTGGACTGAGACCGGGTTTTTCACCTTTCTGATTCGCAATGATACCCTTTTCCTGGTCGCGGAAGAAGAGGGACGGATTCAGGGCTATGCCGGAATGGTGATGGTGCCGGAGGACGCGGATATCACCAATATTGCGGTACGAAAAGACCAGAGGGGAAAGGGAATCGGCAGGATGCTGCTGGATGCCGTCATTACGGAATCCGGAAAGCACGGCGTCCGCAACATCTTTCTGGAAGTACGCGTCAGCAATGCCCCGGCAAGGGCTCTTTATGAACACGCCGGATTTACCTGTGAAGGGATCCGCAAAAACTATTATGAGGAGCCGAAAGAAGACGCGATAATCATGAAACGGACAGCTCTTTAAAATGCGCTCGGAAGATGAACTGAAAAAAAAGCAGTT
>CADBNG010000143.1 GCA_902795985.1 uncultured Lachnospiraceae bacterium | reverse complement strand
CAAGCCTTTCTCAGTACGGGGTGGAAAATCCTCTGACACTCGACATGATCTCGCGGTATATCGAACATGGCCTTGAGGAGACCGGCGCGGTCAACATCGTTTCGGGACTGATCCTGGATTACCGTGCCTTTGATACCCTGGGCGAATCCCATGTGTTGTTTACGGCGCTGATCTGCGTGATGGTCCTTCTGAGGATCGACAGCAAGAACATGCGGTCGGATGTGGAGGATTATTACACCATCCGGCAGGACAACTATTTTGACCTGTCCGGAGATTCCATCATCCGCACGGTCGGGAGCCTTCTGGTCCCGTCTGTCCTGCTGTTCGGCGTTTATGTGATCCTGAACGGTCAGATCTCCCCGGGAGGAGGATTCTCCGGAGGCGCTGTGATGGGGGCCGGGATGATCCTGTTTTCCGTGGCGTTCGGCTTTGACCGGACCGACCGGTTCTTTACCGTGAAGGTCAGCAGCTGGCTGAGCTTCTGCGCACTTGCGTTTTACGCGCTGGCCAAAGGATATGCCTTCTTTATGGGGGCAAACGGGTATGAAACACATATTCCGAAGGGAACGCCGGGAGCGATCCTTTCGGGAGGCCTGATCCTGCCGCTGGATATTGCGGTAGGCCTGGTCGTAGGATGCACCATGTTTGGGATCTTCAGTCTGTTCAGGAGAGGAAGTGTGGGAAAAGATGCGTCTGATCATTGAACATCTTCTTAATAATTACGAGGAAGCGGCAGCCATCATTCTGTTCGGCGTCGGCTTTACCATGCTTCTTTTTCAGAGAAATCTGATCAAGAAGCTGATCGGGATGAATATTATGGATACGGGGGTCTTCCTGCTTCTGGCATCCATGGGATATATCCGGAGCAGAAAAGCTCCGATCCTTGTGGACGGCGTACAGGAGGTTTCGGCTTACATCAATCCGGTACCTGCCGGCCTCGTCCTTACCGGGATCGTGGTGTCGGTCTCCGTCACAGCCGTGATGCTGTCGCTTACGATCCGGCTTTATAAACGGTATCATACTCTGGATCTGGATACGATCTATATTCTTTCGAAGCATCAGGCGGAGGACCGCTGACGGGGGAGACAGCTGATATGACTTTTATCTGGAATTTTCCGCTTTTCACGATCGTGCTCAGCCTGTTCTCGGGGCCTCTGTGCATGATGCTGAAGGCAAAAGCGGCCAAATATTATACGCTCATCCTGGAATGCGTGCTGTTATTCATGGCAACGCTTGTCCTGTGGTATACCTGGCACACCGGAGGAGCGTTCACTTACAGTATGGGAGAATTTCCCGCGCCGTGGGGAAACGAGATCCGGGCCGGATGCCTGGAAGCGATGATCGCGGTGCTGTTTCTGGGAGTCCTTCTGTGCAGCAATCTTGCAGGCTGGCATTTTCTCAGGATCGACATTGATGAGAGCAAGATCAACCTGTATTTCAGCATTCTGAATCTGATGACGGCTGCGCTGATGGCTCTTGTCTATACGAACGACATTTTTACGGGCTATGTTTTTGTGGAGATCCTGACGCTGACTTCCTGCGGAGTCCTGATCGTCAGGGAGATCGGAAGGACGACCCTGGCGGCTGTGCGGTATATGGTCCTGAACCTTCTGGGATCGGGACTTTATCTGCTGGGAGTGGTGCTTTTGTACAACCTGACCGGACAGCTTCTGATGGTGCCGATGCAGGAGACTCTGGCCGTGATCTCTCAGCAGAGCGCGAGTATTCCGGCCATCTCGCTGTCCATCGGGATCCTGACGATCGGGCTCGGCATCAAGAGCGGCCTGTTTCCGTTCCATTTCTGGATGCCGGATACCTACGGATGGTCGACGCCGACTTCCGCTTCCGTTCTGTCGAGTCTGGTTTCCAAAGCTTATATTTTTCTTCTGATCAAGATCTATTACCGCGCGATCGGCATGAATGTGATCGCAAGGATGCCGATCCAGAAGATCCTGTTTGTCCTCGGCATCTGCGGGATCATTTTCGGATCGGTCTCCGCGATACGCGCGAACAATATCGACCGTATGGTCGCCTTTTCGTCGGCAGCCCAGATCGGATATATCTATATGGGCATCGGCATGGGAAGTCAGGCGGGACTTGCCGCGGCGCTGTTCCAGATCCCGGTCCATGCCGTGACAAAGTCCCTGCTGTTCCTGACGACCCCGTATCTCGCAGAGGTTTCGGAAAACAGTCTTTTGTTCAGCAAGCTGCAGGGAAGCGCGCGGCGGAACCGCATGGCGGGATTCTTTTTTGCGATCGGAGCCTTTTCGATGGTCGGGATCCCGATTTTCGGAGGATTCGCCATGAAGCTTCTGTTTGCCCAGGCGGCAGTCATGGAGGTCAGTGTGCGGAAGATGATGATGGTCATGCTGGCGCTGGCTGTCAGCTCGCTTCTGAACGTCATGTATTTTATCCGGACTCTGGTAAGGATCTACACGGATCCTGAGAAGGAAACATCTGTTCTGCAGGAGCCGGCTTCGGAGCTGCAGGAACAGGAAATATCATTACAGGGATCTGCTGCGGCACAGGAAGAAACTCCGGAAGAACGGGAAGATCTTGAAGTCGGAAAACTGAGTTACGGAGCGGCGGGACTCATCCTGACCGCCGCAAATGTGGTGCTGGGCTTGTTTTCGTGGGCCGTGGTAAATATGATCTATCGCGGACTTTCCATGTTTCAGTGAGGGGAGGAT
>CADBNG010000142.1 GCA_902795985.1 uncultured Lachnospiraceae bacterium | reverse complement strand
GCAGCAGTATCGATAACTGAAGGGGATGTTTTGGCAGCATAAAAACATCCCCTTTTTCATCGGTTCTTTTTTCATTTACCTTTATTTCATCCCCTTTTTCATCGCCTCTCGTTTCGTCCTATGCATACCCTCCGGTCTGCGGTGACAATCTGCCAATGTTCTCTTCGCTGCAGAGGTAATCTTTAAAATGCTGCAAAACATCTGTATTTTGTCTTGTCTGTATCTTCTTCCTGCATCCATTTTTGATAAACATACAGATCTTTTTTATTTTTATTGAATAATCCTCTGTGTTTTGTCCCGTCTTTTATTCTCCAGGCTGAAGTCTTTTACAATTTCAACAGAGGCTTTCTTCTGTTTAAATAAATACTTCTGTATTTCCGTCTCTCAGCCTGCCAGAAATGAGATCCAAAAAGTGTTCTTTACAGAGGTTTTTTCTTTCTTAAGCAAAAACTTCTGTTCGAAGACAAACATCTTCCTCCAAAATGGGATTTTTCAGCCGGAGCATAAGAAAACCTTAAATATAAAAGGCGCCTCCGCGAAATACAAAAGAGCGGCCCCGCGATGGTTAAACGCTTCCGCGGTCCGGGCCACTCTTTGCTGTGTCAGACAAATATATGAATGCAACTGCGGCTTACGCCAGCTGACGTACGGCGTCCAGAAACGCCCGGACATCCTCTTCCGACGTTCCCCAGCCCGTTACCAGGCGGATGATAATCTGCCCGTCCTTTTCCGGGGCCCACTCGTAAAAGAAAAAATCTTCTTCCAGCTTTTTGACGGTCCCGGCCGGAAGGATGGGAAAAATCTGGTTGGTCACGGAATTCCCGAAAAAGGAAATGCCCCTCTCCTTCAGGCCTTCTCTGAGCCGGTCTGCCATGGCGTTGGCATGAGCGGCCATTTCAAAATAAACGCTGTTTTCTCCGCCCTCCAGCAGGGCTTCGAACTGTACGCCGAGAAGCCGGCCCTTGGCCAGAAGGCCTCCCTGCCGCTTGATCATCCAGCGGAAATGGTCCTCCAGCTTTTCGTTCAGGATCACCAGCGCTTCGCCGAAAAGCGCGCCGTTTTTGGTACCGCCGATGTAAAACGCGTCGCAGAGCCGCGCCAGTTCCCGAATGGAAAGGTCATTGGCCCGGCAGGTCAGCGCTGCGCCGAGGCGGGCGCCGTCCACATAAAGGAGCATGTCCTTTTCCTCGCATTTCGCCCGGACAGCCGTCAGCTCCGCTTTACTGTAAAGAGTTCCGATCTCCGTCGGCTGGGAAATATAAACCAGGCGCGGCAAAGGCGTGTGCTCATCCTCATATTCTTCCCATGCCCGGTCAATATCCTCCGGACGCAGCTTCCCGTCGGCGCCGTCCATCGCCACAATACGGTGCCCTGCCGCCTCCACCGCTCCGGTTTCATGAAAATAGGCATGCCCGCTGCGGAGGGCAACCACCGACTCATAGGGCCGCAGCGCAGCGGCAATCATCGTGACGTTGCAGGACGTGCCTCCTGTCATGAAATGAATTTCCGCCTCCGGCCGGCCGATCAGCTCCCGGATCATCTCCGCCGCGTGCCCGCAGTGCGGGTCCAGGCCGTAGCCGTCGGTATGTTCCTCATTCGTTTGAAACAGGGCGTCCATCACTTTCGGATGAGCGCCCTGGCTGTAGTCGGATCGAAAACAGATCATAATCTTATCTCCCTTTCATCCTTCCTCCTGATAGGACTTTTCCCAGACCTCCGCATACACATCCAGCGGGAATTCGGACGCCAGGCACATCAGGACAAAGGCTTCATACGGGTTCACCGGATAAAGCTCATACATCCCGCACCGTTTCAGGATTTCGTTCATCTCATCGATAAAAAGAAGCACTCGGTCCCGGGCGTTTTCCGTCTCCGTACTCTGGGAATAAACGTAAAACAGAAGCGTGATCAGATCAAAACGCTTCACGTTCCGTTTCTGTTTCAGAATGTCCGTGATCCGCTGCCGGCTCATCCGCTTAAAGCCGAAAAGGTCCGCGAACCGGGAATGGGTGTTGGCCCGCAGGTTTCCCCCGCTGGTTTTCGGAATCCCGCTGCACAGTTCCTTTTCCAGGCTGGCGGCGCCGATTTCCTCCTCCAGAATTGTCCGTCCCCCGTCAATATACAACGCGTCGGTATTATGCATGGACGAAATGATCCGGCGGCAGCGGTTGTACAGCTCCAGAAAGCTTTCATAGGCTTTCTGCCGATAATTCTCATGGGTTCCGCTGGCTTTCAGCATCCCAAGATACTGCCGCAGGTTCGTTTCCGTCTGGAGGAAAGCTTCCGGGCTCTCTTTCATGGAGGCCCAGGCCTTCGGGGAAATTTCCTCCGGCTCCGCTTCTTCATACCATTGTATCAGATTTCTTCCCCGGGCAAAAGGCAGACCTTTTTTGAAGCAGAACCAGCAGATTGTTTCCTTAGGACTGGTGAAATCAAAGTCCGATTCCTGAATGCACTTGGTCAGAACCATCGAGACGTCTTCCGCCGGCATTTTCAGCCCGAATCCCAGGATCAGAACCGTATTCCGGTTCACGCTGTTCCTTGTCATCCAGCTCCGGACCACCGTGCTTTTCCGGGTTTTGATTTCCGAAAAACTGAAAGGCGCCCGGTTGTCGGAAAAGCTC
>CADBNG010000141.1 GCA_902795985.1 uncultured Lachnospiraceae bacterium | reverse complement strand
TATGATCAAAGCAACGGTTGTGATTCCCGTCTATCGTGTCGAGCCCTGGCTGCGTGCCTGTCTGGACAGCGTCCTTTCCCAGACGCTTCGTGAGCTGGAAGTGATCTGTGTGGACGACGCGTCTCCGGACGGCTGTCCGGCGATCCTGGATGAATACGCGCAAAAGGATCCGAGAGTCAGCGTGATCCACCTGACGGAGAACCGGGGGCAGGGAAACGGACGGAATCTGGGACTGCTCCGTGCCTCCGGGAAATACGTTTATTTCCTGGATTCCGATGACACGATCGAGCCGGACGCCATGGAGGAACTGTACAGGAAGGCCGAAGAGGAGGAACTGGACGGGATCTTTTTTGACTCCCGTACGGTTTTTGAGAGCGAAGCCCTCGCGCGGCGGTATGCCTCGTATCCGGCGGCGCGCAAAGGCGTATATCCGGACGGACCGGTGCCGGGGACGGAACTGTTTGAATCCTTCATCCGGCAGGGGGAATGGACCTGCTATGTCCAGCGCCAGTTCTGGAAGAGGAGCTTCCTGAGGGAAGAAGGCATCCTCTTTCCGGTAAGGGTGGAGCACGAGGATGAAGTGTTCGCGTTCGAAGCGGTTCTGGCCGCGAAGAGGGTCCGGTACTGGAACCGCCGGTTCTTTATCCGGAGATACCGGGAGGAATCGGTCATGACCAGCCCGTTCCTTCCGAAAAACTTCTACGGCTATTTCATGGACCTCTGTTATATGGACCGCTTTGCGTCGGAACGCGGGCTGACCGGCACGGCCGTCCGCCGGAATCTGGCGCGGCTTTATGAAAAGCTGGTGCGCAATTACGGTCCCCTTTCGGAAAAATATGACCTGGAGTCCTGGTTTAAAACACCGGAGGAACGGAACCTGTTCTGGTTTTTCCGGACATCCCAGTACGCTTACCTGCATTACGGAATGCTGAGTGAAACGCTGATTGATCAGGCCGGCAGCGCCGGGCGGCTGTTCCTTTACGGGGCCGGGGCGATTGCGGATGCGGTTTTCAAGGCGCTGGTGCAAAAAGGTCTGGTGATCGACGGTTTCCTGGTGACAAAGGAAGAAGGAAACCCCTCCGCGTTCAACGGCCGTCCGGTGACCGGTCTTGAAAAGGCGGGGGAACCCCGCGAAGGAGATCTGGTGATCCTCGCTGTGACCGACGGATACCGCCGGGAGATCGAGGAGGAGCTGGACCGCATCGGATGGAAGCACTTTTATTATAAGGATTGAAAAAGACAGCCGGGAACGGAAACAGTCCGTGTCCGGCACCGGAAAACATCTGCCGGGAACGGCAAAAGAATGACCCCATGAGTATACCGCTTCACGAGGAGCCGAAGGCTTCTGTCAATGAAAAGAATACAGGTCCGGCGGAATACCCGGACAGAAACCGCCGCAGGCAGACGGATGAGCAGATCTCCGGTCTCATTGCCCGGATGCGCGCGGAAGATTATGACGCCTTTCTTTCGGGAACGGACCGGTGGGAGCTGTTCGCTCCCTTAAGCAGCCTGCGCCGTTCTCTTCTGGACTGGTATGATTTCGGGGAGGATCCGGTGATCCTGGAAATCGGCAGCGGCTTCGGCGCGCTGACCGGGGTCCTTCTGGACCGGGCGGCGCAGGTCGACTCCCTGGAGGCGGACCCGCTTCGTGCCGACGGCCTCGCGGTCCGTTATTCCTCCCGTTCGAATCTGAATATCATTCAGAAGCCGCTTGCGGATTTTGTGCCGGAACGGCAGTACGATTTTATTGTTTTCTCCGGCTTCCCGGAAAGCGCCGCGGCCGGCCCGGCGGGCCTGCTTATCCGGCTGAAAGGCATGCTGGCGGAAGACGGCCGCCTGCTGTTCACGTTCCGCAACCGGGACGGCTATCCTTATCTGGCCGGAGCCGCGGATGAATATGTCCGGTCTCCCGGAGCGAACCGGTTCAGTCCTTTCCTTTATACAAAAGCGGAAATCTCCGCGGCGCTGGAACAGGCCGGCTATCCGGCGGTTAAGTGGTATTATCCTCTTCCGGCCGCGCCGGTCGTTCAGGCCGTTTACACCGACAGCCGGCTGCCGAAGACCTCCGTGAGGGACCGGGTCCTGTGCTTTGACGCTTTGTCGGAGACCCTTTCCGCGGACCCCCGGGACGTTCTGGAGCAGGTCATTGAGAACGGAACGCTGCCGGAACACGCGGCGGATTATCTGGTGGAAGCGGGCCGTACCGTTTCG
>CADBNG010000140.1 GCA_902795985.1 uncultured Lachnospiraceae bacterium | reverse complement strand
CTGGGAGAAGGCGATTTTGAGACCGGTGCAGCTGTGGTGAACAGCTTCTGCAGAGAAAACCAGTATGTATCCACCAGTGTGGGACGTAGATTCCTGGATCCTGCCCCGAAGGGCGACAACTATACCAGCGCGGGTGACTGCCGTCTGTTTTTATCCCGGATCTATCAGGGGATGAGAGAAGGGGACAGATCCTGCAGCCGCATGGTCGAGCTTCTGCAGGGACAGACTGTGAAGCATAAGATCCCGGCCGGACTGCCGGGCGGATGGAGCAGCGGAAATAAAACAGGAGAAATGCCCGAAGGATATGGGTTCGGATGTATCGAAAATGACATAGCCATCGTGTTTTCTCCGAACGGAGATTATATACTGACCATATTGTCCAATGAACTGCAGGGCAGAAACAGCTACGCCCAGGATCTGATCCGGATGATGTCGTCCCGGATCGCGCAGCTCTGGACAGAAGGGGAGAAGGAAAATTCGGCAGTTGCATGACCGATGACCTTAATATCAGGGGGATAAGGGAGTCAGACATATGAGAAAGAAAATGTATCTTCTTTTACGACAGTTTGCAGCCGCCCTGCTGGCGGCAGCCATGATCCTGCCCGGTGCGGCACTTCCGGTATCTGCCGAAGAATCCTATGAAGAAGCCGGAGAGGATCAGGACGACGAAGAAGAGGAGTATATTCCGGAGACCTATTATGAGCCGATCCAGACCAATGATCTGACGAACTGGCCTCAGGGGCAGGCGGTGCAGGCAGCGGCGGCAATCGTCATGGATCTGGATACGGGTACCATTCTGTACGGGAAAAATATTGAGGATAAGCATTACCCTGCCAGTATCACGAAGATCATGACGACTCTGGTGGCCCTGGATTACGGGGATCTGGACACGGTCTTTACGGTGGGAGAAGAGGTATATGATATTGAGGAAGACAGTTCCAATCTCGGCATTCAGCCGGGAGAAGAACTGACTATGCGCCAGGCGCTGTACGGCCTGATGCTGGAATCCGCCAATGACCTGGGAAATGCCATTGCCGTTCATGTTGCCGGTTCAAACAGCGCGTTTGCCGAGCTGATGAACCAGAAGGCAGCCCAGCTTGGCTGCACCAATACGCATTTTACAAATCCTCACGGACTCCATGATGAAGAGCATTATACCTGTGCCCGGGACATGGCGCTGATCTCGCAGGCCGCTTATGAAAATGAGACATTTCGTCAGATCGCGGCGACGAGGGAGTCCATGATCCCCGCCACGAATCTGGTGGAGGAAGACCGGTATTTCGCCAATCACCAGAAACTGCTCCAGCCGGAGAGCGATTATTATCAGCCGTGGTGCACGGGCGGAAAGACCGGATTCACCAGCGCAGCCTGGAATACCCTGGTCACATTTGCGGAACAGGGAGAAATGAAGCTGGTCTGCGTGCTGCTCAGGGAAAACGGAGCCGGTACGTCGTATCTGGAGACCACCGACCTGATCCAGTACGGGTTCTCGAACTTTGAGCGGGTCCCGGTGGACAAAAGCTATGAGATTCCCACGTTCTACGATCTGCTGGATCTGAAATACCCCAACGCGGACACGACCCGGTACACCATTGCCGGACTGAAGCAGAAGGTCTATTCCATCCTGGATCCCGGAGAGGTCATGGTACCGAAGGGAACCGATCTGTCGGTCCTGAAAAGAGAAGCGGGAGGCGCGGCGGACGGATCATTCCGGTATCTGTATGACGGCTGGCCGGTGGGTAAAGGACAGTGGTATTTTACTCCGTTCCCGACAGACTTTTCCTTTGAGTACAGACAGCCGCGTAATATGGAAGAACTTCTGGAAAAATCAAAATCGGAGCGCACCACGAGAGAACTGAAGAAAACGGCGGATACCGCCGTGCAGGATCTCACTTCAACGATCACGGATCTGAAAGAAACAGCCGGAACCTTCATCCGCGACAATACGCTGACGGTGCTGCTGGCAGGGGCGTTTTTACTTGCAGTTTTACTTATTTTGATTATAATCTTGATTATGCG
>CADBNG010000139.1 GCA_902795985.1 uncultured Lachnospiraceae bacterium | reverse complement strand
TTTCCGCCTTCATCAAAATCATGAAGCATATAGGGAGAGAAGGATTCTTCCGGATTCCCGTCTGCCAGAACAGCCAGGATGTGATCCCGGTCATGGGTCTTTAAGAAATACAGGATCTCCGCCTCACACCATTTTGACAGCGGGAGATCCGGCGTGCAGATCACAATCAGGAATTTCGAATGATCCAGCGCGTAATAGATGCTGTCCGTCAAAGAGGAGGAGGCGGGAAGCTCGTCTTCATCGCGGAAGCAAAGGCCCAGCTTTTTTCCGCCGGCCTGTTCGCGGAATTCCTTCGGAACGGTGTAGCTTTCGATTTTCTTCTGGATGCGCACTGCGGCTTCCCGGTCCAGCGGGGTGTGCCGGTAGCTGATAAAGGCGATATAGGAGCGTTCGGTCGTCGGTTCGCTCATTCGGGGATCAACTCCATTAGTTAAAAGACTGCTTTTCCTTTGTATCCGGGCGGAGCAGAGCGGATCTGCTCACATCTGATAGATAAAATCGACCACTTCCCGGTCATCCCGCTCAGCAATTTCATCGCCGGGCCGGGGTTTGTGACGGAAGGTCTGACGGACGGCATCTTTTATTTCTTCGTCGGAAAGAACGACTCCCAGCCGTTCGCGGAGAAGATTTGTGAGCCGGGGAACATTGTCAAAATCAAACTTGCAGATGCCGGAGCCGGGGAACACGGCAGTGTCCGGCTCATTTTTTGTCATGGACCCGGCGCGGCAGGTATTCTCCGGAGTCCCTTTTTCTCCGGTACCGGCACAGTCCGCATCTTCCAGATAGCTTTCGGCTTCCGGATCCCATCCGGAAAAGCCTTTATAATCATCAATCCGGTTCATAGCGATCCTTTCTTTTTTCCGATTCCGGCTGTTCTTCCTTGTAAAGGAGGAAGCTGCCCAGGACGAGGATGTCCATTTCCGTGTTCATAAAGCATTTATAGGCGTCTTCCGGGGTGCAGACGATGGGTTCGCCCCGGACGTTGAAGGACGTATTGATCACGACGGGACAGCCGGTGCGCGCTTCGAAGGCTTTGATGATGTCGTAAAACTCCGGATTCCGGACCCGGTCGACGGTCTGGACCCGCGCGCTGTGGTCCACATGGGTGATCGCCGGAAGGGGTGAGCGGCGGCGGTTTACGACGGCGATCAGGTCGTCGTTCTCCGTCAGGGCTTTTTGCAGGTCAAAGGATTCGTCTTCCCGGTCTTTCACCTGCATGCAGAAAAGCATATAGGGAGAGTCGAAGGCCGGATCAAAGTAATCCCCGCATCGTTCCGCCAGGACTGCCGGGGCGAACGGACGGAAGGATTCCCGGTATTTAATGCTCAAGTTCAGCCGGGACTGCATCTTTTCCGAACGGGGATCCGCAATGATGCTGCGGTGGCCCAGCGCCCGGGGACCGTATTCCATCCGGCCGGAAAAGAGGCCGATGACTTTTTGTTCGTCGAGCAAATCCGCGATGGCAGCGTGCCGGTCGGAATCCGAGAGTTCATGATACGGCAGGCCGCGTTTTTCCAGAAAAGCGCGGATTTCGGAATCGGTGAAGCCGGGGCCGAGGAAGCTGCCTTTCTGGCCGTCCGGAAGTTCCGGAGTCCGGGCATGTTTCCCGTCCGCGTAATAACAGGCCAGCGCTGCGCCAAGGGCTCCGCCGCTGTCGCCGGCGGCCGGCTGTACCCAGATATCCCGGAAAAGACGGTCTCTGCGGAGAAGTCCGTTGGCGACGCAGTTCAGGGCGACTCCGCCCGCCAGAACCAGATTCTCTTCGCCCGTCAGTTCCCGGACGGTTCGTGCCAGCTTTCGGATAATATCCTCGGTAACGGCCTGCACAGATGCGGCAAGATCCCGTTCTCGCTTCGTGATGAGGGCTTCCGGCATGCGCGGGGGGCCGCCGAAGAGGTCCGCAAAGGCGTCATTCACCATCGCGCGTCCGTACTGGAAATCAAAACAGCGGAGATTCAGCCGGAAGGAACCATCCTCTTTCACGTCAATCAGTTCGCGAAGGATCCGGTCCCGGTACACCGGTTCGCCGTAAGGCGCCAGGCCCATCAGCTTGTAATCGCCGAAATTGACCCGGAATCCGCAGAAATAGGTAAATGCGCTGTATAAAAGCCCGAGAGA
>CADBNG010000138.1 GCA_902795985.1 uncultured Lachnospiraceae bacterium | reverse complement strand
TATGACAAGGAAAAACTTCAGGAAAGAGTTGCGAAACTGGCCGGCGGCGTAGCCGTTATCCGCGTCGGCGCTGCAACCGAAACCGAAATGAAGGAAGCCAAGCTTCGTATGGAAGATGCCCTGAACGCGACCCGCGCGGCTGTGGAAGAAGGCATCATTGCCGGCGGCGGATCCGCCTATGTCCATGCTGCTAAACAGCTGGACGAACTGCTGGACAGCCTGGAAGGCGACGAGAAGACCGGAGCGCAGATCGTGATCAAGTCCCTCGAGTCCCCGCTGTACCGCATCGCTGAGAACGCGGGCCTGGACGGTGCCGTTATCGTCAACAAAGTCAAAGAAGGAGATAAGGATTTCGGATTCGACGCCCTTCATGAGCAGTATGTCAACATGATCGAAGCCGGTATCCTGGATCCGGCGAAGGTTACCAGAAGCGCGCTGCAGAACGCCACTTCCGTTGCTTCCACGCTCCTTACGACCGAAGCCGTTGTATCCAACATCAAAGAGCCTGTTCCCCCGATGCCGGCGGGCGGCGCACCCGGAATGATGTAATCCACATCGAAACGGATTCCAAGAGGCTGTCTGTGAAAGATGGACAGCCTCTTTTTTAAAAACATGATCAAAAAACTGTATGATAAGTACAAACGGCTGTTCTGGTACGGGGTTTTCGGTATCATGACAACCGTGGTGAATATAGCGGCTTACTATGTGCTGGCGCGGATGCTGGGCGTTTCTACCGTCCCGGCGACGGCGGTCGCATGGTTTCTGGCCGTTTTTTTTGCGTATATCACGAACCGGAAATGGGTTTTTGACAGTCAGGTCACGACGGTCCGGGGGCTTCTGGTGGAAATCGGGATGTTTTTCTTCTTCCGGATTGCCACCGGTGTACTGGATATTGTGATCATGTACGTCTTTGTGGATGTGCTGCATTACAATGATATGCTCTTCAAGACGCTGTCCAATATTATCGTGATTATTCTGAATTATCTGGCGAGCAAGCTGGTAGTTTTCCGGAAGAAGAAAGAGTGAACCGTTTCAGCGGAAATCTCTGTTATGTATCCTGTGTCCGATCGAAGCGTCTTATGCGCCAGTTGATAATAATCGGCATTTAGGATATACTTTATTGTTAGTTTGAACACTGGAGGAGTCTATGCTTCTGGAAGAACAGCGGGTTAAGGTGATCGAAATTGCCCTGCGCGCTTTTAACGATAAACTGGTGCCTCTGACCTTCGGCAATTTTTCGCTGAGGGATCCGCAGACCGGTCTGATCTGCGTTACGCCCAGCGGAATGCCGTACAGGGAACTGGTCCCGTCGGATATTGTGGTCGTCGCTCCGGACGGATCCGTAACGGACGGTGAGAGGAAACCCTCGATTGAGACGCCTCTGCATACGTCCATCTATCGGAAAAGGCCCGATGTTTACGGTATTGTGCATACACATTCCACCTTCCTGACGGCCTGGGCCTGTCTGGACGGGGGAATGCCCTGCATTACTTCCGAGGCCGCATCGCTTGTGGGAACGAGCCTTAAGCTTGCGCCTTTCGCCGTGCAGGGGACCGCGGAACTGGCGCGGGTCACCACGGAAGCCCTGGGAGAGGACAAGGCCATTCTCATGGCGAATCACGGGGCCGTTTTCGCGGACGATACGATTGATAAGGCCTATAACGACGCCTATGTTCTGGAAGAAAGCGCGAAGGTTGCCTATCTGGCCTGTACCCTCGGCAGCCCGAATCTTCTTTCGGACCAGATTATGAAAACGCTGAAACAGGTCACGGATGACCATTACGGACAATAAAGGAGAGAAAGAAATGGCGGAAGAAACCGTTTCCAGGAATTTTATTGAAGCAGCCATCGACAAGGACCTTGCGGAAGGGGTCTATGATCACGTATGCACCCGTTTCCCCCCGGAACCCAACGGATATCTGCATATCGGTCATGCGAAGTCCATCCTTCTCAATTACCTGACGGCGCAGAAGTACAACGGAACGTTCAATCTCCGCTTTGACGATACGAACCCGACAAAGGAAAAAACGGAATTTGTCGAGCAGATCATCGAAGACGTCCGCTGGCTGGGGGCGGATTTTGAGGACCGGCTTTATTATGCTTCCAACTATTTTGAGCAGTTTTATGAAGCGGCCGTTGAACTCATTAAAAAGGGAAAGGCCTACGTCTGCGATCTGACGGCGGATCAGATCCGGGAATACCGCGGAACATTAAAAGAGCCGGGAAAGGAAAGCCCATACCGGAACCGCTCCGTTGAAGAGAACCTGGATCTCTTCGAACGGATGAAAGCCGGGGAATTTGAAGACGGCACCCGGGTTCTGCGGGCGAAAATCGATATGGCGTCCCCGAACATCAATATGCGGGACCCCGTAATCTACCGTGTCGCGCATATCGCCCATCATAATACCGGAGACCGCTGGTGCATCTACCCGATGTATGACTTCGCTCATCCGCTGGAGGACGCGATTGAGGGCGTAACCCATTCCCTTTGCACGCTGGAATTCGAAGACCACCGGCCGCTTTACGACTGGGTGGTCAAAGAAGTGGGCTTCGAACAGCCCCCGCGTCAGATTGAATTCGCGAAAATGTATCTGACCAACGTGGTTACCGGCAAACGGTATATCAAAAAGCTTGTGGAAGAAGGCGTTGTGGACGGCTGGGACGATCCCCGCCTTGTCACGATCGCCGCGCTGCGCCGCAGGGGCTTCACCCCGGAGTCCATCCGGATGTTTGTGGAACTGTGCGGAATCTCCAAGGCCCAGAGCTCTGCCGATTACGCAATGCTGGAATACTGCATCCGGGAAGACCTGAAGCAGAAAAAAGCCCGCATCATGGCGGTTCTTCATCCGCTGAAACTGGTAATCGATAATTATCCGGAGGGCCGGACCGAAGAACTGGAGGTCCCGAACAATGCGGAGAATCCGGATCTCGGTTCCCGGAAAGTGCCTTTCTCAAAGGAGCTGTGGATCGAGCAGGAGGACTTCATGGTCGAACCGCCGAAGAAATACTTCCGGATGTTCCCCGGAAATGAGGTCCGGCTGATGAACGCCTATTTTGTCCGCTGCACCGGCTATGATACGGACGAAGAAGGAAATGTCGTCTGCGTACATGGAGAATATGATCCCGAATCCCGCGGGGGCAACAGTCCCGACGGCCGGAAGGTGAAGGGAACGATTCATTGGGTGAACGCGGCAACCGCCATTACGGCACAGTGCCGTCTCTATGAAAACCTGATCGACGAAGAAAAGGGCGTTTACAACGAAGACGGATCCATGAATATCAATCCGGATTCGCTGGAGCGTATTGACGGATGCTTCATCGAGCCGGCCGCAGCCGATGCGAAGGCTTATGACAGCTTCCAGTTTGTGAGAAACGGATTCTACTGCGCGGACGCGAAAGACTCTGCGCCGGGAGCGCTGGTCTTTAACCGCATCGTCTCCCTGAAGAGTTCGTTCAAATTACCGAAGAAGGAGTAAACGTTGAGATTTCGAGAATGGCTGGCCCGTGTAATGGCCGGAAGGTACGGACGGGATCAGCTCAACAATTTCCTCAGCATTGTCTGCGTTATCCTCCTGATCCTTTCCATGGCGACACGGAGGGCTTTCCGCGGATCCGGAATATTCTTTTATCTGGCAGTGCTGCTTCTGGCGTGGATTTATTTCAGGGCCTTTTCCCGCAATTACGCGAAAAGAGCAGCCGAAAACCAGCGCTTCCTGGATATCCGGACGGGACTGTTTGGCAGCTTCTCCCGGAAAAAACGGGAAATGCAGGATACGAACCATGCTTATTTCCGCTGCCCGAACTGCAGAAAAAGACTGAGGGTCCCGAAAGGGAAAGGCCGGATTTCCATCCACTGTCCGCAATGCGGGACGGATTTCATAAAAACGACATAAAGGTGCGGTATGCTTGGCAATATCAGGGTCAACCGGGATGAGTTAAAAGTACGGGAGTTCGATGCTTACCGGAGCTATTACTGCGGCGTCTGCCAGGATCTGAGAGAAAACGGAGGGGAGCTTTCCCGTCTGACACTTACGTATGACATGACGTTTCTCGCTATTCTGCTGACGTCCCTGTATGAGCCGGAACGGTCTTCGGAACTTCGCTACTGCCTGCTGCATCCCGGCCCGAAAAAACTGTGCGTCCGGACGAAATATACGTCTTACGCGGCGGATATGAGCGTGATCCTCTGTTATCATAATCTGCTGGACGACTGGCGGGACGAAAAAAAACAGAAAAGCCTTCTGGAATCCCGGATGCTGCTGCGGGCTTATAAAAAAACCGCTCCGAAGTATCCGGAACAGATCCGGGCGCTTCGGCAGTATCTGAAGAAGCTCCATGCGGCAGAACAGGAAAAATCGGAAGATCTGGACCTCGCCGCAGGACTGACAGGCGATTTCTTTGCGAAGATCTTTGCCGTTCATCCCGGGGATATCTGGAGCGGGGATCTTTCCGCCGTCGGTTTCTATCTGGGCAAGTACATTTACCTGCTCGACGCGTATGAAGATCTGGAGGAAGACGAAAAAACCGGGAATTACAATCCCCTTCTGAATATCCGTGGACGGGAAGGCTTTGATGATTACGTCCGGGAGCTTCTGACGATGATGGCCTCCGGCGCAGCCGCCGCTTTCGAGCGCCTGCCTGTGGTGGAAAATGTCGCGATCCTTCGGAATATTCTGTATGCCGGGATCTGGAATAAGTATTACGAAGTGAGAAACAAAAGGGAAAAAAGATGACGGATCCGTATTCAGTGCTTGGCGTCTCCCGAAATGCCGACATGGATGAAATCAAGAAGGCTTACCGGAATTTAAGCCGGAAATATCATCCCGACGCCAATGTGAACAATCCGAACAAAGAGGCTGCGGAGGAAAAGTTCAAGCAGATCCAGCAGGCCTACCAGCAGATCGTGTACGAAAAGGAACACGGTACTTCCTACGGGTATGGCCAGAACAGCTATGGAAACAGCGGGAGCTATTCTTCCGGCGGATACGGCTACGGAACGCCTTTTGAAGAGTTTTTCCGCGGCTTTGCCGGAGCCGGAGC
>CADBNG010000137.1 GCA_902795985.1 uncultured Lachnospiraceae bacterium | reverse complement strand
TACATGCAGGGATTCCGCCACATTGCCCAGGCCGATGCCGGACATGCCGGTGGAGTTGTACTTGGAGCCGCCGTCCATGACGTCCAGACCGGATTCCATGCAACCGGTCATGGTCGCGGAAACCACGGGCTGCGGAATGAAATGACGGGTGA
Organism: uncultured Lachnospiraceae bacterium; assembly: GCA_902795985.1. The sequence continues at coordinate 13,866 of CADBNG010000137.1, read as the reverse complement.
CTTCCTCGTGGATGTTGATCAGCGCGGCGTCCCAGCGGATCCAGTATTCCATCGTTTTCAGATAGGCTTCTTTCACCTCTTCGATGGATTTCATATCATAGAGATAGCCGGTCTTCGGGCCGAACTGGGTTTCGGGTTCGGCAAAGGGGCCGGAGGCCAGATAGGTGCGGCCGTTGTTGATGGCTTCCACCAGGATGTTGACAAAGTTCGTGTAGGAGTTGATGCCCACGCCGCCGCAGGCCGGCCATTCGTCGCCGCCGATGGAGGGCTCAACGCAGCCGATCAGGCAGTAGTTCCAGGTGTCTTCCTTCGCGATTCCCCGGGATTCCAGAGCCTTGCGGACCAGATCGTCGGAATAGAAGGAAGGTACGCCGCCGGCGATCTTGTTGACGGCCAGAGCGCATTCCCAGAGCTTGTGGGGCGTGCCTTTGTGCAGACGCAGCGCCTGGGACGGGCTGTGCATCTTCATGCGGCCCATGGCCTCGAGGCACATGTAGGTGACGGCGTTGGTGGCGTCGTTGCCGTCTTTGTCCACGCCGCCGAGGGTGATCAGCTGGCCGGAAGTGTATCCCGGTGAAGCTTTGGAGTTCCGGGCGCCCCAGACTTTATTGCATTCGGCGACCTTTAAATAATAAAGGTCGATCAGCTCCTGTGCCTCTTCCCGGGTGATGGCGCCGGAGGCCAGATCCGCTTCGGCAAACGGTCCTAAAACCTGGTCGATACGTCCGACGGAAGCGCCGTGCATATTGGCGTCCATCAGCATGCTCATCTGGTAGAACCAGACAGCCTGGACTGCCTCGCGGAAGCTGCGGGCCGGGTATTCGATCACATGATCCATGATCTCGGACATCTGAGTCAGCTCCGCCCTGCGGACAGGATCTTCGCAGACAGCAGCCTGCTTCGCGCATTCGGCGGAATACCGCTTCGCGTAGGTGATCAGGCCTTCACAGACGATGGAGATGCCCCAGTAGAAATTATATTTGGCGGAACCGCCCGGGAGGCCGTCGGCGAGCAGCTGTTCCATTTTGGCGTCGGCTTCTTCCTTAATGGCCTTAAAGCCTTTGTGGACAACCGGCATATAGTTGGGCGCGAAGTGTCCGATGGGCTGCGGGCAGATATCCTGCGCCGTGAAATTCAGGACCGCGTTTTTGGCAATCTTCCGGTAGGCTTCCGGGATGTAGGGGTTGACCAGGGAGTCCAGGCACTCGTCATCCCAGAACTGGTAGGTATCCAGAATATACTGCTTGTCCTCTTCGGTGATCTGGTAGGGATCATCTTCCCGGGTGCTTAAAAGGCCGCTCTCCAGCTCCGGAACGATCCAGGCGATGCTGTATTCCGGATAAAGGGCGGAGGCTTTGTAGCTGGCTGTATACTCGCCGGCGATCAGATCTTCATCCCGCAGGAAGCAGGGAATCTTTTCGCAGAGGTTTTTGAAGTTCAGAGCCCGCTTCAGATTACCGTGCAGATTGCGGTTGTTCTGATAGAACTCCGTGACGATCCTGTACCGGTGGGTGTCCAGGAAGGGGACGGTATTGCGGTACAGAGCACGGACTTTTTTGACCCTTTCGGTCATACCGGAGAATTCATACATAATGATTTACCAATAATCCTTTCGTCAGATTCTGTTTTCGTTTCTTGCGATAATATCGTTCTGCAGATCGGTGCCCATTTCAACAAAGTACGCGGAGTAGCCGGCGATGCGGACGACCAGATCCCGGTAATCCTCCGGGTTTTTCTGCGCCGCGCGGAGGGTTTCGGAATCCACGACGTTGTACTGGACCTCCATTCCGCCGCTCCGGAAGTATTCCCTGGTGACCTCCCGAAGCTTTTCCACACCGGCGTCGTTGGCGAGGACGGAGGGATGCATCCGCAGGTTCAGCGCGATGCCGCCCACATAACGGGTCTGGTCGAAACAGCATTCGCTGTTGAAGACCTGGATCGGGCCAAGCTTGTCCCGGCTCTGGGCCGGAGAAGCCGCGTCGGCGATGGGATCCGGGAACTTGCGGCCGTCGGGGGTGCCCCAGGTGAGCTTGCCCTGAGCCACGTGGTCCGCCGCGCCGTACAGGCCGGATTTGTAGACTTTGGAGCGGACGCTGTACATCTGCTTGCAGATGTCGTAGTAAAGGTCGGTGCACCATTTCATTTCCATATCGGCATAGGGATCGCCGTTGCCGAAGTGGGGAACCTGGGCGAGGACCTTCTGACGGAGCAGTTCGTAGCCTTCCCAGTTGGCCATGGTGGCATCGTACAGTTCCTTCAGCGTACAGTAGTTGTTGTCGAAGCACATGTACTTAATGGTGGTCAGTGAATCCGCCAGGGTCGCGAGACCGGTGGCCGTTCCGCCGTAGGAGTTGTACTTCGCGCCGCCGTTGACTACGTCTTTTCCCTTTTCCATGCAGCCTTCGATGGAAAGGGAAAGAATCGCTTCCGGCGCGAAGAACTGGGCGAGGGATTCCGCGTAGTTGTTGGCGGAGATGAAGAGCCGCATGATGTAGGTGCCCATCTTTTTGACCGCTTCGCGGACTTCTTCGATGGATTTCATATCATAAAGGAAGCCGGTATGCAGGGAGGACTGCTCGCCGTTCAGCGGGTTTTTGCCGTCGTTGATGGCCATATCGAAGATGCTGCCCCACATGATGGAAGCGTGAGGCGGATGTATTCCGTTCGGGGCGGGATAATCGTTGCCGCAGCCGACGATTTCCTGGCAGCCGATGCAGCCGTAGTCTCTCGCGTCTTTCAGTTCGTAGCCCACTTCCTGCATCATGCAGGGGATGACGATTTCGTCATTGTAGTAGAGCGGCAGGCCGCCCACCAGCTTCGTGGTGGCGATGGCGCAGTTCCAGAGCTCGTCCGGCGTACCGGGATGGGTGCGGAAAACCAGCGTCGGATCATGCAGCTTCAGCCGGCCTACGGTTTCGAAGATCATGTAGGTTACCGGGTTGCTGGCGTCTTCACCGGTTTCCGGATCAATTCCGCCGATGGTGGTGTTCTGGTATGTGTTGCCGATGCCGGTGGTATTGACCAGCTTGGCCGGGCCGGCGCCGTAGAAGCAGTTGGCCTTCAGGTAGAAGGCGTCCACCATTTCCTGAGCCTGGTCCATTGTGATCGTGCCTTCCTCCAGTTCTTTTTTCAGGAACGGCCAGACATACTGGTCCACTCTTCCGAGGGAGGGGCTGGGGATCTTGTCGTAGATCTGGATCATGACCTGATACAGCATGATGGCCTGCAGCGATTCCCAGAAGGTCCTTGCGGGATTTTCGGAGATCCATTCCAGGCTGTCCGCCATTTTTTCCAGTTCGGCCCTGCGGGCGGGATCCAGGCATTCTTTTGCCTTTTCAGCGCATTTCGCGGCATAGCGCTTCACCAGGGTGATGGCGCCGTCGCAGGTAATGACGATGGATTTGTAGAACATGAATTTGTTCACATCCTCGCCCATGAGGTTGCCGAAATGTTCGTCGATCCAGTCCTGGGCCTGTTTGCGGATTGCGCCATAGCCGGTGGTAACGACTTTGTTGTAGCCGGCGATCAGGTGTCCGGCGGGCAGGCCGATGAGGCTCATTCCGCCGTCGACGTAGCTGGAAACGTTCAGGCGTTTCAGCTCGTCAAAACCGTCCGGCTGCCAGGCATCGGCCATGGTTCCGATCTTGCGCTCTTTCCAGTAAGGCAGGACGGAACGCATGTATTCGTAATCTTCCGGGCTCATGATGTATTTAATGCCGTCTTCGACGGGGTTGTGGTACATCCCGTCTTCTTCCAGGTGCCATTTGCCCGCTTCGATATCATAGACGACCCAGTCGGTGGAGCCCCATTCGGGATAGGCCGGACTGCTGAAATAATTCGGTCCTTTATTCCCGACAATCAGTTCAAAATCCTCGACGAGGATCGTCATCTGCTCGCACAGGGCTTTAAAACCGAGGGGCCGCTTGATAATCGGTATGACATGTTCGTTCTGCTGGCTGCTCTCTGTGATGATCCGGCCGCGTTCGGCATCGTACTGGATTACGCGGTCCCGGATGAGTTCTCTCATGTAGGAGATGCGTTCGGTGACGGGTCTGAACTGATACATAATATTTCTCCTGTAAAACGCAGTATACGGATTATAAAATCAGTTTATGGGTATGACGGAAAAAGGACAATATACAGAAAATACATTTTCCGGGGAAAATGTATTTCCTGATTCAATTTTATTCAGATAAACGTGAATGGTTATAAAATATATATGGCTGCTTATAAAAAAATCATTCCAAAGACATGAGGCCTCCCGGCCGGGGCGAAGGGGACAGTCCCCTTCGATCCTTCAGCTCAGGTTCTGGTAGCGCTCCAGGCTGTACCGGAAGATTTCGTCTTCGAAGGCGTAGTAGCTCTCCGGGTCGCGGCCGATCAGTTTGATGTAGCAGCCGGCGCCGTCGCAGGTGTGGGCGCCGTATTGATCGACGATTTCTCGCGCGTATTTCCGGGCTTCTTCAGCTGTCAGGGCCGGATTGTACATGATGTGGGGATCCGGGGTGTAAATGGGGCTGGTCTTATCGCCGTATTTATCCAGGATCATGCGGATATTATTGATGGTCTGGATTTCCAGAATATCCGCTTTAATATCATTGGCGAGGTAGGGGAGGAAGGCTTCCATTTTGCCGCAGCAGTGGACCATATATCCGCAGCCGGCCTGATGAATATGGTCGGCGATGGCCACGGCGGAGTCCAGAAGCAGCGCTTCGTAGGTCTCGTTGGAGAAGAAGGAGTTTTTGGCATTGGCCCAGTCGTCGTTATGGCAGGCAAAATCCAGCGGCACGGCATCGTTCACGCAGTCAAATATTTCGATTTTATACTGGCCGTTCCGGTCGAAGAACTCTTTGCATTCTTCGGGCTCTTCCAGAATGTCGCACAGGGCCTGCTCGAAGCCTTCGCTCATGTGCAGCCGTTCGAAGCAGCCGTTGCCCAGGCGGAAGCCTACGGCGAGATCCGGGTTGGGGACATAACCGGGAATGTCGGTCCAGTCCATGGCTTTGAGGTCCGGATAGATCAGCTTTTCCTTCCACTCCCCGACTTCGGAAAACAGCCCGGGAATCGGGGTGGCTCCCTCCTGAACCGCCTCGTATTTGTAATGGGTGCCGAACCAGTCGTCGCTGTCCGCCGTGCCGCCAAAACCCGGCATATCAAGAAAGCATGCGGGGTTCAGCCACTGGACGGACTGGTAAACCGTCGGCATCCAGAGGGGCTTTTCGTGGCGCAGCGCACGCAGGAAGTTTTCCTTTGGCGATATCGGCCAGTCTCTTTGAGCCGGGGTCATATAAGGCGGCATCACGGGGATCGGAATAAATTCATCAGACATTTTGAACTACCTCCTGTTTTGCGGCCGGAGCGATCGCGGGGTGTTTATCATCAGGCGCATATTTGCTTCATTCTAATTGAAAGCCTATCAAAACATGGCTGTTCTCTCAATGCACACAGAATATTGACGGACTTGTAAACTGTTATTATTTTCGGAGCTATGACTGTTATTTTTTTGTTATATCAATATGCCTTTTCGTTCGCTGTCAAATAAAACAAAAATGGGCTACAATTACTCTGACTGTCATTTGTTAATAGTGAAAAGGATATATTACCGATGAAGAAATACACGATAAAGGAAGATATCCTGAACCTGATCTACTGCGGGACCTACGCGCCGGGAGAAAAACTTCCGAGCATCCGTTCCGTTGCGGATTCGTACGGCTGCAGCATCACCCCGGTCGTGGAAGCCTATAATGACCTTGCGGCGATCCATATTATCGAAAGCCGTCCCTGCTCGGGGTATTATGTCAGCGAGGATTATGAGGAGCATCCGCTGCTGCTCCAGCACCGGAAAATCGACTCCAACTGGATCGAGCGGTACAGTCTTTTAAATGACGTAGCGGCCGGATATGCGGGCAACGTTGTTTTTTCTTATGACGATATTCGTTATCCTTTCGGAGCCACGTCGGGATGCATCGATTTTTATCCGGTCCAGCGCTATTACCGGGAAGTGGTGAACGCGACCCGGCGGACCCTGGCCAGAGGCGTCAACTATCAGGTCAGCATTCATGATGTGGCGGAGCTGAAGCATGAAATCATGAAGTGGATGACCGACGTCGGAAACGCGGTGACGATCAGTGAACTCACGATTTTCCAGAGCGTCAGCAACGCCCTGCTGGTGGCGATCCGGACCTGTTCGGAACCGGGGGATACCATTGCCCTGGAGGCGCCGGGCTTTATCGGTTCGTTTTTTATCGCGAGCTTCCTGAATCAGAGGATTCTTCCGGTTCCTTCCGATCCGGAAACCGGGCTGGACGTGGACCGTTTTGAGAAAATGCTGAAGGCGGGGGAGCATCCCGCGTGCCTGGTCTGCAGCTCCACCTACGTTAACCCCACCGGGGCGAGCATGCCGGAGGAAAACAAGAAACGGCTGGTCGCTCTGTGCGCGGAGCATGAAATCCCGATCATCGAAGACGATATTACCGGCTCTATTTCCTTTGAAACGACGAGACCCCGTCCGCTGAAATGTTACGACCGGGAGAATGTGATTTATATTTCCGGCTTCGGGAAAAGCCTTCTGCCGGAAGTCCGGCTTGCGTGGGCCGCACCGGGCCGTTTTGCGGATAAAATGGCGCTGCATAAGCACCAGCTGGTAGCCTACGCCAATCTTACGCTTCAGTACGCCCAGGCTTCGTTTATGAAGAGCGGGGGAGCGGCGCTGGCGTTTAAAAACTTCCGGCGAAATCTCCAGAAGATCATGAAAGAACAGACGGAGATCATCAATGAATGCTTCCCGCTGGATCATCCGCTGGTCTGTCCGAAGGGAGGAATTTACCTCTGGGTGCCTCTGGCAAAGGGGATTGATACGGAGGTGCTGGCCAAAAAAAGCGCGGCGCGCGGTATTACCATCGCTCCGGCGGAGACGTTCCATACGCCTGAAGGCATGAATCATTACTGCCGCATCAACTGCGTTGCCGTTCCCTGGGATGATGACGCGAAAAACGCGCTGAGAGAACTGGGCCGGATCGCAACGGATTATTATGAACAGATTCAGCAGAAAAACGGGGGAAAACGGTCTGATAAAACAGAATAATAACAATCCCGCCAAGGAGAACATTCTCCGAAGCGGCGGTATAAACCCCGGACGTATTTTCAGAATGAAAGGAAACGACATGACAGCCCAGGAAAAACGATATGGCAGCTGGGCAGAAGATCTGCCTGTGATTACCGAAGAACAGTGTACCCGGACCCTCCGCACGGAAGTGCTCGTCATCGGAGCGGGAATTGCGGGAATGACCTGCGCGTACAGCGCGTCCGAGTGCGGCGCGAAAGTGACGGTCCTGGAGAAGACAGCCGGTTATTCGGCGCGGGGGTTCAACATCGGCGCTGCCAACTCTTCTTTTATGGCGGAAAAAGGATATTTTAACGATATCGACGCGGTCATGCGGGAGTGGGTCAAACGCTGCGCAAACCGGTGCGACGAACGTCTGGTCCGGCTGTTCCTCGAAAAGGGGCCGGAAGCGGTGGACTGGCTGATGGAGCTGATCACCCGTCCGGAGTATAAAGTGCGTCCGGAACTCAATTTTTCCCGGTATCGCGGGGAAACATACGAAGAACGGATGGGGGCCCATATCTTTTTTGACGGCCCCGTTGCCCGCACCGGAAAATTCGGCGGAATGAATGACGTGCTGGAGCCGATGTTCTGTGAAATGAAAAAAGCGGGAGTGGAATTCCTGTTTGAAACGCCCATGCTGTGCCTTCTGAAGGAGGACGGCACCGTGACCGGAGCCGTGGCCGAAACAAAGGAGGGCGAACGGATTGCGGTGAAGGCCGAAAAAGGCGTGGTGCTGGCTACCGGCGGGATCGGCGGAAACCGTGAAATGTGCGCGGATCTGGCGCCGACCGCGCTGCAGTGCCCGGTCAATCTGGACTGGCACAACGGAGCTTCGAACGGCGACGGCCACCGTGCCGCGATGCAGGCAGGCGGCGAGCTCGAGGACGGACCGTTCCCGGTGATGATGCATCCCCAGGCGTTCTGGCATTCCAGCTTTGCCTTCCTGTTCGTGGACGATCACGGGAACCGGTATATGAATGAAGACACTTATCTTCAGGCACGGGCGCAGGCCATCCTGCGGATCGGCCAGCAGTTTGCCTGGAGCGTATTCGATTCGGCATGGGCGGAAAAGGTGCCTCAGACCCTGCCTTATGGCGGCGGCCTGTTCTGGGGGCAGGATGTCGCGGTGACCGAGGAAGGCTACGCCGAGCAGGAAGAATGGGAAAAGAAGAAGCTGGAGCAGGGGATGAAAGCCGGGATGACGGTAACGGCTGACACGCCCCGGGAACTGGCCGAAAAAATGGGCATCGACGCGGACAGTTTTGTCCGCACCTTCGAACGGTACAACCGGATGTGCGCGGAGGGAAAGGATACGGAATTCGGCAAACGGCCGGAGCTGATGATTCCCATTGACCGGCCTCCGTATTACGCCCGCAAATTCGGCCCGGCACTGCTTTCCGTGGTCGGAGGAGTCCGTGTGGACACGCAGATGCGGGTGCTGGATCACGGGAGGAACCCCATCCCCGGCCTGTACGCGATCGGAAATACGGCCGGAGGCCGCTATGGCGTGGATTACCCCACGCTGATTCTGGGGAACAGCCACGGCATGGCTGTGACGTTCGGGTATCTTCTCGGCCGGCAGCTGGCCTGAAAGGGACAGAGCAGGGTGCGAAGGGGACTGTCCCCAATGGGCCGCAGGCCCGAAAGGGACGGAGCAGGGGGCCGAAGGGGACTGTCCCCTTCGGCTCTGATTGATTTTTCCACCGCTATGTGATAGATTTGATGGAGTTAAAGGAGAGACAGCAAGATGAGAGAAATTTTTCTGAATTCACAGGAATTGCTGGATGTGAATGCGCTGGCCCTGCTGAACCGGGACGAGATCCCGGGACTTCTGACCTGTTCCATGGTCCGCTGGAATGAGCGGATCCAGCTGTGTTATTTCGTGGACGATATGGTCACGCTGACCCGCAGAAAGGCGTCGCTCTCCCTGGATGAGCTGACCGCGATCTGTTCGGACATTCTGGTCACGCTGATCAATATCGAAAATTACCCCGATCTTTCCGCAGAAAACGTCAGCTGGGATATGGACAGCATCTATATTGACGAAGACAATGACGCTTATCTGATCTGCCTGCCCGCGGTTCTTCCCGTTGACGCGCTGGAAAGCCGGATCTTTGTCCGCCGGGTTTACGCCCTTTTGGAAGAGATCTTTTCGGATGTGCCGGGAGGCGAGGCGGTCTGCCGCCAGATGGAAGCGGCCCGGAACAAGAACTTCGGCGACTGGCAGAGCTTAAAGGAAGCCCTTTCCAGCCGGATTGCCGTGGAAGAGGAAATGCTTACGCTCAAAAGCGTGAATACGGCGGAACCTTTCGTGTTCAAAATCGGACATGAAGACTATTATATCGGCGCGGATCCCGAAAAATGCCAGGGCTGCATCCTCGGCGCGATTTCGGTGAGTCCGCTGCACGCGCTGATCGGATGGAACGATATCAGCTATTACCTGGTGGATCTGGGCAGCCGGGAAGGAACCTATCTGAACGATATCCGGATCATGCCCCATACGCAGGTGCCCTTCGGGAAGGGCAGTATCATCAAATTTGCCGAATGCACCTTTACCGTAGAATGATTCGTCAGCATTAAAAAGGAGACCGGTTATGCCCGCACATCTTGTCATCGCGGATCCGGATCAGGATTATATCCGGCAGTACGAAGAAGAGCTTCTGATTAAATTTGAATCGCGCGCGCAGATTCAGATCATCACTTCGCCTACTTATCTGGCGAATTATTTCCGTGTCCACCGGGTCATCGATATTCTGGTCATCGCGCGGGAGTTTTACGACACGTTCGTAAAAGAGCATGATATCGGGCATATGATCGTCCTGGACCGGGAAATTTCCCTGGTTACGGAAGAGGACGGGTCCGAACGGCCGGTTCTGGAAAAATTCACGACCAAGGACGAACTGTTTGATTTCATCGAAGAGAGCCTGAAGGACGAACCGATGGATCAGCCGGTGTATGAGGAAGCCAAAAAAGAGCATCTTCCGAAAGTGATCGCGGTTTACTCGCCGATCGGCGGCTGCGGCAAGAGCCTGGTATCCTTCGCCCTCGGCAAAAAGATGAAAAAGCTGGAGGAAACGGCGGTGGTTATCGGCTGCGACGACCTCCAGAGCATCGGGATCTATCTGGAAAACCGCCAGCATGCGGACGAATCCCTTGCCCCGGCGCTGAAAACGCCCAATGAGGATACGTATTTTGAGGTTCTGAAAAATATTTCCCAGGAAGAAGTTCCCTGCCTCCTGCCGTTCGAACGGCCGCTGTCCGCGCTGGGCATCGGCGCGGATGAGCTGGTGAACCTGGTCACTCTGTTAAAGGAGAAAGGGGATTTCAACAATATCATCCTGGATCTGGGCTGTGACATGAACGAGACCAACCGCGCCCTGGTCCAGAAGGCGGACATCTGTATCGTCATTACCGAACCGAATCTCTGCGCCTGCAGGAAGCTGGAAAAGATGACGATGAACCAGGAGATTTTCCCGGCGAAGCGGGGGCTTTTGATTTCCAACCAGATGCGCAGCGACGGAATCCGGCTGAATCCCGAAACGCTGTTCGGCAGTTTTGCCGGATACGACAATATTGAAGAAGCGATGGAGGATCCCCTGTTTTACAGGCTGGTGCTGGAGATCATCGAAGATTAAAAAAAAGAAGGGGTCGGCTGTCCCCTTCTTTTTCGGTATCAGACCCGGTTCATGGCGCCGGAAGCGGCGAGTGAAGTGCAGGCCTTGAAAAGAATCAGGCCGAGGCCGGCGGCGATCACGGAAAGGATCAGGCCGGCAGTGGCCAGCTTTTTTTTTCGGACGGGTTTCCGTATTGCGAGGACATAACACACAATGCCCGCAAGACCGCAGAGCATCCCGACGATCCCGAGGGATCCCGCGGAAAAAAGCGTTATGCAGATGCCGACGATACCTAATGATAAAGTGGCGATGACCATAGGCAGCCTCACAAAACGGAAAGAAACCTGAATTGCGCGTAAGGACGCTTTTCTTTCCGGCTCTATTTTATCCCGGCGGGAGGAAAATGACAACCGGATTTAATACCGGCGGAGGATCTTTCTTTTGGAACAGGAGCAGGCAGTAAAACAGAAAAAGGGACGGAAGCGGCTGAGAAACGTGCTTGTGGCTGCGCTGGCGGTCTTTGCGGCCGTGCTGATTATCCTGTCCAATTTTCTGGTAAGCGCCTGCCTGGTGCCGGATTTCATGCGGCGGCTGGATGATTTTGAGCGGATCACGGAAGAAAGCTACGAGCAGATGGTGCAGACGGATTCGGTCATCGAAAACCATAAAATGCTGGTTTTCATGGCGGAACAGTGGCTGGAAACGAATGCCGGCACGGAAGAGAGCGTACGGACGCCGGACGGATATACGCTGATCGCGCGGGAATTCCGGCAGGAGGAGCCGGGCCATTTATGGGCGCTGGTCCTGCACGGGTATACGGGCTGGAAAGAGGAGATGTATCCGTTTGCAGCCTGGTATTACCGACAGGGATATAATGTACTGGTTCCGGATCTGCGCTGCCAGGGCGAAAGCGAAGGGGATTTCATCGGCATGGGCCTCACCGACAGCGCGGACTGTCTTCTCTGGCTCGGGCATATCCTGGAGGAGGATCCCCGGGCGGAGATCGTGATCCATGGGCAGTCCATGGGCGCGGCGACAGCCCTGATGATGAGCGGGCGGGACGATCTCCCGGGAAACGTAAAAGCAGTTATTTCCGACAGCTCTTATACCACCGCTTACGGCATGTTTGCGGACAAGATCCGGGAATGGTTCCACCTGCCGGCTTTTCCCCTCGTCGACCTCTCCTGCGTCATGCTGCGGCTCCGCGGCGGCTATAATCTGAAAAAAGCGGCGCCGATCGATGCCGTTTCCCGCAGCACAACCCCGACGCTCTTTATTCACGGCGATCAGGACGAAATGATCTCTCCGGACATGACCCGCCGGCTTTATGAAGCGGCATCCTGCAAAAAAGAACTGCGGATCATTTCCGGCGCCGGCCACGGACAGGCCCAGGACGCGGCGCCTCTGGACTATTTCACCGCCATCGAAAACTTCCTGGCACAGTGAATCAAAAGGGACAGTCCCCCTTGATCCGCGAATCAAAAGGGACTGTCCCTTTGATCCGGGGACAGTCCCCCTTGATCCAGTCCCCCTGATCCGGTGTTTTGCCGCGGGTTTTCTTGACGGAAGGGCGCTGCTGGGATAAAATAAATCGGTAAACATTTCAAGTGCCCGATGCAGTATCCGGGGGAAGAGGGAAGCAGGTGAGAACCCTGCGCGGACCCGCCACTGTAAGCGAGGAGTTTGCCGAATTGCCATTGAGGCCGCCGGGGTCTTGAGAAGGCCGGCGAAACGAGGAGACGCAAGCCAGGAGACCTGCTTGAAATGGAGAGATCGTGTCCAGCGAGGTAATACTGCACGGCTCTTTTTTCTCAGTCAGAATACGGTGACTGCTGTTTTTGATGCGAAAACGGCAGTTTTTCTTATTAGCGGAGAAAAATATGATCCGGGAGGGGATCCGCGACAGCAGCACATTCGCGCAGCTTCATCCGGCGGTAACGACCGTCTATTTTGTGCTGGTCATCGCCCTGACGATGTTCTCCAACGCGCCGCTGCCGCTGGCCATGTCGCTGATCGCGGCGTCGGTTTACCGCGTGCTGCTGAACGGAACGGGAGAGATTCGTTCGATCCTGATCGTTACCCTGTTTGCCGTGGTGCTCGTGACGGTTATCAACGGTCTTTTCACCCACAACGGGGCAACGGTGCTGTTTTATATCGGATCAAACCGGATTACGCTGGAAGCCATGGCTTTCGGTGCGATCATGTCGCTGATGCTGGCGGCTTCGATCCAGTGGTTTGTCTGCTTCAGCGTGATCACGACCTCCGACAAGATGATTTATATATTCGGGGCGGTGCTGCCGGTGATCGGGCTGGTGATTTCGATTATTTTCCGTTCGATTCCGCTTCTGAAAAAACGGTATTCGGACATTGACGCGGCGCAGAAAGCCATGGGGAGAGACAACATCAAAGGTCCGGTCCGGCGCGCCCGTCAGTTCCTGAAGCAGATATCGATCCTGGTGGCCTGGTCGCTGGAAGCCTCGATTGACACGGCGGATTCCATGACGGCCAGAGGATACGGCCTGAGGAGGCGGACGACGTTCCATCTTTTCCGCTTTGAAACCCGGGACGTTCTGTTCCTGCTCCTGACCGGCGTTTTCGGCGCGGCGGCTGTATGGGCCTGCGCGCTGAAATTTGGAAGGATGTATTATTATCCCCAGATGCGCCCGGCTTCGGAGCTGTTTCACGGACCGCTCCTCTACGGAACGGCGGCGGTCATGGCCGTCCTGTTCCTGATTCCGGCAATGACAGACCTTTACGGAGAGCACGCGTGGAAAAAATACGGGTCAGCGATCTGACATTTCAATATCCGCTGGCGGAAACGCCGGCCCTGCGCGGCGTGAACCTGACGGTGAACGAAGCGGATTTTGTCGTGCTTTGCGGCAAATCCGGGTGCGGGAAAAGCACGCTGCTGCGTCAGATGAAGAGCAGCCTGGCGCCCTACGGTGAAAAAACCGGACAGGTCTTTTATGAAGGCATTCCCGTCGAAGAGCTGGATCCCCAGCGCGACGCCTCCGAAATCGGCTTTGTCCTGCAGAACCCGGAGAGTCAGATTGTGACGGATAAGGTCTGGCATGAGCTGGCCTTCGGTCTGGAGAATCTGGGCTACAAACGGGAAGTGATCACCCGCCGCGTGGCGGAAATGGCCTC
>CADBNG010000136.1 GCA_902795985.1 uncultured Lachnospiraceae bacterium | reverse complement strand
TTTCGGAAATCCTCCGTGTTGCCCGGGAACATGGTATTGAATATGCCGCGGAGGGCTCCAATCTGGATGATCTCGGGGATTACCGTCCCGGCCTTCGTGCCGTGGATGAACTTGGTGTGAAAAGTCCTCTTCGGGAAGCCGGACTGCGAAAAAAGGACATCCGGCAAATCTCGCGGATTCTGGGACTTCCTACTTGGAGCAAACCTGCTTATGCCTGCCTTGCTTCCCGTTTTGTTTACGGAGAGGAGATTACCCGGGAAAAACTTCAGATGATCGACAGGGCGGAACAGTTCCTGATTGAAAGGGGTTTCCTGGAGGAAAGAGTCAGGATGCACGGAAAAATAGCGCGGATCGAAGTGCCGCCGGAAGATATTCCGAAGCTTGCGGAAGAAAGAATGCGCGAAGAGGTCTGCGCGGAGCTGAAGAAGATCGGCTTCCTTTTCGTTACGCTGGATCTGAACGGGTACCGGACCGGCAGTATGAACGCGACGATTTCAAACGGAACCCCGGACAAATGATTTTAAAATTGGCCGTTTTCAATTGAAAGGTTCCGTGGTATAATACTTCGATGTGTTTTTGAATAACTGATCCCAGAGGTTTATACAGGTGATACGAGAGAATAATTCGGAACCCATGCTTGTCCTGCCGAAATCCCGTATGGGAAAAGACCGGTTCTTCTTTATTATCGGCATTTTGTTTACCGTGATTTCGATCGCTGTGCTGGCCGCCGGTCTCTGGTGGTTCTTTACCGTCCGGTGGGGCGCCAGAACCTGGAGCAATCTTCAGCTGCAGGAACTGATCTATACGCTGATGTCTCCGCTGGAAGGGACAAACAGCGATATGGTCCGCGATCATATTATCAGCTGCGTGGTCCCCGCCGCCATCATTGCGGCAGCGGCTGCCGTTCTGCTGATTATCCTCTACCGAAGAAAAACCATTCTGCATATTCTCCAGATCGCCGCAATCATGACCGGCGGAGCTTTTGCCGTGTTCGGATTTGCCAGCGCCTGGGAAGTGCTGGACCTTTCCGGATATATGGAAAGCCAGGAAGAGTATTCCACCTTCATGGACGAAAACTATATCGATCCCGTAAATGTTTCCCTTGAATTCCCCGAAAAGAAGAGGAACCTGGTTTATATTTTCCTGGAATCCATGGAAAACACCTTTGCGGACGAAGCCTCCGGGGGCGCGTTTTCGAAGAACGTGATTCCCGAGCTGACGCAGATTTCACTGGAAAACCAGAACTTTTCAGGAAACAGCGGAAAGCTCAACGGGGCCCATACCATGACCGGCGCTACATGGACCGTCGGC
This sequence comes from uncultured Lachnospiraceae bacterium, assembly GCA_902795985.1. The sequence goes on along the minus strand of CADBNG010000136.1, from coordinate 9,202 downwards.
GCCATGTTCTCCCAGACAAGCGGACTGCCCCTGCTGATTCCGATCAGCAACAACTCCATGAGCCTGCAGGAAGACTTCTTCTCCAGCGTCCGCACACTGGGCAATATTCTGGAGGATGAAGGATACCGGCAGACCATCCTGATGGGTTCGGACGCCACGTTCGGCGGCCGCAGAAACCTGTTTACGCAGCACGGCAATTTCGACATACACGATTATTACTATTACATCGATCAGGGAGTAATCCCCAGCGACTATTTTGTCTGGTGGGGCTTTGAAGATGAAATTCTCTTTGAACAGGCGAAAAAAGAACTGGCGGAGATCGGGTCCTCCGATGAACCCTTCAACTTCATGCTGCTGACGGTGGATACCCATTTTGAAGACGGATGGGTCTGCAATATCTGCCGGGACGATTTTGACGATCAGTATTCCAATGTCTATGCCTGTTCGAGCCGTCAGGTCGCTGATTTTGTCGAGTGGATCAAAAAACAGCCGTTTTATGAAAACACCACCGTTATCCTGACCGGCGATCATCTGACGATGGATAAGGATTACTGTGATGAAGTGTCAAGCAACTATGACCGGACGGTTTATTATTCGATCCTGAATTCCCCGATTGAACCGGTAAACAACCAGGAACGTCAGTACACGACCTTTGATTATTTCCCGACGACGCTGGCCGCTTTGGGCGTTACCATCCCGGGCAACCGTCTCGGACTGGGAACAAACCTCTTTTCCGGGGAACAGACTATTTATGAGAAATACGGAGCCGCTCTGTTCGATCAGGGTCTGAATTCCCGTTCGGAGGTTATGGAAAACCTTACGGCCGGCATCCGTACGGATTACGCGGTTCTTGAAGTGGAAAAGTACGATCCGGAATCACAGACGGTGGAAATCCGGGCGAAGGATGTGGAGCTTCCCGACAACACAACCACGCTGGTCTGCCACGTCTGGCCGGAAGGAAGGGATACGGAAACCAGGGAATATAATGCGGAAAAGATATCCGAATCCGAATACCGCGTTATTGTCCCGATCACCGACTTTTTCTACACGGAAGGCCGCTTCCATGTTTCCCTGTACTCCCAGGGCCTTGCGAGAAATGCCTTCCTGACCTCGACCACCATGGTTATCGAGGATCCGGAAAATGATTCCGGCGTTACCATGGGCAACGCCAAACCGACGCTTGAAGTATCGGATTTCAATTATGAAACCGGAAAGATCACAATCCGTTTTGATAATATCCCGACGAATGTTGTCGCGCTGAACCTGGCGGTCTGGTCTGCCGATGACCAGAGCGACCTGAAGTGGCATTCCTTCACGGAGAATGAGAACGGAGAGTATGTCATGGAACTCGGCGTCGCGGATCTGGGAGCGCTCGGAGTGGGCTATAATTTCCATCTGTACGGCATCAATGTAAACGGTGATACAGATATGATGGACATGGAATACAAAACAATCGGGTAAAACCAGAAACCGGCGGTTTTAATCCATCCGTTACTTGTCAATACCGGATGCGTACTGTAAAATGAAAATAGTATTATTCAGCATTATACGTAAATGAGGCTTCGCATCATGAAAAAGAGAGTTGTTTGGAACAGGTTATTTGCATTTTTTCTTGCACTGGCCCTGATTTTTGCGGAATCAGCAACGGTTTTCGCGGAGAATCCCGCAGGGGCTGTGGAAGAGACGGCAGAGAGCCTTTCTGTGTCCGATGATGAACTGACGGAACCGTCTTCCGATGGCGAAAAGCAGGGCGAACCGCAGGAAACACCTGATGCGGATGATGCGTCAGAAGAAGGAGCCTCCGATGAGGATTCAGCGGATCCGGAGCCTGAAGCGGATCCGACGGAAGGTTCTTCCGAAGAAGAAACTCCCGAAGAGGAACCTGCGTCCGAGGACCCCTCGGAAGAGGACCCCTCCGAAGAGGATTCATCCGTAACGGATGAAAATGAACAGCCGGCAGAACCGGAGAATCCTGCAGAACCGGAAGTGTCCCCGGAAGACGGCGAAGATTCCGCTGAACCGTCCGTAGAACAGGAAGAAGAACTGCAGGAAGAGGAGCAGGAAGCGGAAGTTCCGGAAAAAGAACCGGAAATCACCCCTGAACCTGCTGCTGAAGAAGCAGAAGACGTTGAAGAACCTGAAGACGAAGCCGCTTTGGTTGAAACCGCAGATGCGCCTTCCGGCGTCAAGACGACCGGAATGATTACCTGCGAACTCATTAAAGAGACAGGGCAGTATAATATCCGCCTTTCCAAACTGGTTACCTCCGAAAAGTTTAAGGCTGTAAAAGTATCGGTCTGGAGCCAGACAAAAGATCAGGATGATCTGGTTACCAGGAACATGAAGATGTCCTCTACCGGAAAGGCCTATTACAGCTCAGGCTATCTGAAGGATTTCAAGAATTACGGCAAGATCATTGCTGAAGTGTCTCTCAAAAAGGCAGATGGTACGATGGTTCCTGTCGGAAAGGCCAGCTTTAACGCGCCGGCTCCGAAGATCGAAACCATCACTGCTGAATACGATAAAGCTTCGGCACGGATTAAAATTAAGGCCAAAAACGTGGTTTCCGATATCAAACTGGAGTCCCTGAAGGCCCGCGTATGGAGAGCCAAGGACAAGTCCTCCGAGAAGTGGGTGGACCTCAAGGCTTCGGGAAGCAGCTATACCGCTGCCGTGCCTCTCTCTGATTTTGATTCCTATACCGGAAAATACTGCGTCCAGCTTCGGGCGAATACCGTTAACGGACCTGTCAAATCATTCTCTACCGCTTCCGCAGTCATTGAGGAGAGCAAGGGCGGCTTTTCGTACGCGGACAAATACGCAGGACAGAACGAAAAGGAACAGAAGGTTTACCGTCTTAAACTCCGCGGTCTTGCCCTGGATCAGGGCGTCTCTGCAGTAGAGTTTATGGTATGGAGAAACGGGGAGTATGACAAAGCGATCACCTATCCCGCAAAAGCAGATGAAAACGGAGCTTATATCGCGGATGTAAAAATCAGTGATTTCAAGCTGAGCGGTTCGTACAGGGCGAAAGTCTTTGTGACCGATCAGGCCGGCACCCGTACCGCCATCAAAACCAAAACAATCATGGTTGTTTCCGGAGAGAGCGGAGGTGAAATCAACGTCGTCAAAACAGACCGTGCAAAAGGCCTCTTTGTGATCGCCCTGAGCGGGACAACTGCGCCTTCCGGAATTAAAAGCGTCAAGTTCGGCGTTTATACCAAATCCAATAAGAGCGATAAGAGCGTTTATGTAGCGAATAAATACAAAGACGGTTCCTACAGGGCTACGGTCAAAATCAGCAACCATAAATACAACGACGGCACGTTTAAGATTAATACGGTTGTGACCATGGGCAACGGCGTGCTGGAGCAGAAAGCCACGGAAAACGTGGATTTCGAGGCGAAGAATTTCTACTATATCCTCAAGGAAACGGATGGAAGACGGGTCCTCGGAGTGATCAATCCGAAAAAGACCAGTAATCTGAAAGTGGCGGTCTGGGGCGAAAAAGACGATCAGAATGACCTGAAATGGTATGACCTCAAGCAGTCCGGCAACCGGTATAAAACGGAAGTGGTCCTCTATGATCATAAAGAGACCGGCACATATAACGCGCACTTCTATTCCGGCAATACGAACCTTGAGCAGAGAACGTTTAAAGTCAACAAAGCGGACCTGGTCAAGAACGGATGGATATACGAAAACGGACTGAAATATTTCTACGTCGACGGCGTCAAACAGACGAATATCCGCGGAAAGCTTCCGGGACCGTATCAGATCTGTGTTAACCGGCAGCAGTGCACTATCACGGTTTACGCGCAAGACGGAGACAACGGCTTTATCATTCCGATTACCGCCTTCCCGTGCTCCGTCGGCAATCCCTGGTCGCCGACGCCAACCGGATTTTTCCATCTTTCCTCACGTATCCGTTGGAAGCATTTCTACACCTGGAATACATGGGTCCAGTATGCCTGCACGTATTCCGGCGGACGTTTCTTCCATTCGGTAACCTGTACCCAGCGTTCCATCTGGGCATTGGATCCGGGCTCCTACAATATGCTCGGAAGCCCGGCGTCTCACGGATGCATCCGTCTGACGGTACGTGACGCGAAATGGATTTATGACAACTTCAAGAGTATTTACGAGGTGAAAATTTACGACAGCCCGGATCCCGGACCGTTCGGCAAGCCTGCCGCACAGAAGATCCCCGGAAACCAGACCTGGGATCCCACGGATCCGGCCATCTGACCGTTCATTGCTGACCGCGCTGAAATAATAGGAAAGGAAAGTGCTTTTTCGCACAGTCGCCATGCATACTTATTTAGTAACCGGCGGAGCCGGGTTTATCGGGTCCAATTATATCCATTATATTCTGGGCAAATACGGGGATGATATCCGTATCATTAATGTGGATAAGCTTACTTACGCGGGCAATCTCGGAAATCTGAAGGATATTGAGGACAGGGACAATTATACTTTTGTCAGAGCGGACATCTGTGACAGCGAGGCCATTTCAGCTCTGTTTGAGCAGCAGGATATCGACCGTGTTGTCCATTTCGCGGCGGAAAGCCACGTGGACCGCAGCATCCGCAATCCGGATGTATTTGTAAAGACCAATGTGCTGGGAACGCTGACCATGCTCAATGCGGCCAAGGCGGCATGGGAGCAGGAAGACGGCAGCTTTCTCCCGGACCATAAGTTCCTCCATGTCTCCACGGATGAAGTGTACGGTTCCCTGGAGGAAGACGGCGGTTATTTTTACGAAACGACCCCGTACGATCCCCACAGCCCGTATTCCGCCAGCAAAGCCTCTTCGGACTTTCTGGTTAAGGCATACATGGATACCTATCATTTTCCGGCCAACATTACAAACTGCAGCAATAACTACGGCCCCTATCAGTTCCCGGAAAAACTGATTCCCCTTATGATCAACAACGCGCTGAACGGCCGATCCCTTCCGGTATACGGCGACGGCAAAAACGTCAGGGACTGGCTTTATGTCGAAGATCACTGCAAGGGAATCGATATGGTTCAGGAAAAGGGACGCCTGTTTGAGACCTATAACATCGGCGGCCACAACGAAAAGCAGAACATTGAAATCATCCGGATCATTCTGAACCGTCTGCAGGAAATCCTTCCGGACGGCGATCCAAGGAAAGCTCATATCAATGAGGACCTGATCACCTACGTGGAAGACCGCAAGGGACATGACCGCCGGTATGCCATCGCTCCGGACAAAATTCGTGCCGAAGTCGGCTGGTATCCGGAAACCTGTTTTGAGGAAGGCATCAAAAAAACGATCGACTGGTATCTGAACCATAAAGAATGGATGGAGAACGTTACCAGCGGCGATTATCTGAAATACTACGAAGAAATGTATCATACGGGCGATCGCTGAAACGATCGTTCCGTACACCTTTAGGGGAAACTGCATTCTGCCGGACTCCGGCAGCAGCAGAAAAGGGGGATGAAATGAAGGGTATTATTCTCGCAGGGGGCGCCGGAACCCGGCTGTACCCTCTTACAAAGGCGATTTCCAAGCAGATCATGCCGGTTTATGACAAACCCATGATCTATTATCCGTTATCCACGCTGATGCTTGCGGGCATCCGCGAAATTCTGATTATTTCCACACCCAGAGACCTTCCTGTTTTCCGGGATCTTTTTGAGGATGGCAGCCAGCTGGGACTGTCTTTTTCCTATGCGGTCCAGGATCAGCCGAGAGGTCTTGCGGATGCTTTTATCGTAGGACGGGAATTCATCGGGAACGACCATGTAGCGCTGGTCCTCGGGGACAACATTTTTTACGGCCAGCATTTCAGTGACGTGCTTCGCGCCGCCCGGGACCGTGAAAAAGGCGCCACCATTTTCGGTTATTACGTGAAAGATCCGAGAGAGTACGGTGTGGTTGAATTTGACGAAAACGGCAGGGCAATTTCCATTGAAGAAAAACCCGAAAAGCCGAAATCCAATTATGCGGTTCCGGGCCTGTACTTTTATGACAATGATGTGGTGGATATTGCGGCAAATGTGCAGCCTTCCGCAAGAGGGGAGATTGAAATCACGTCGGTTAATAACGTGTACCTGAAACGGGGCGACCTCCATGTGGAAACCCTCGGACGCGGATTTGCATGGCTTGATACCGGCAGCCATGATATGCTGCTGGACGCGGCGGACTTTGTTTCGGCCGTTCAGAAACGCCAGGGACTCTATGTTTCCTGTATCGAAGAAATCGCCTATAAAAAGGGCTTTATCGACCGGGACCAGCTGGTTTCCCTTGCGCAGCCCCTGCTGAAAACGGCATACGGACAGTATCTGATGGATATCGCAAACGGTCTTTGACCGGCAGAACGGAGCATATAATGGGTAAAATTACAGTGGAAAACGGTCCGATTGAAGGACTGAAGGTAATTACGCCGACGGTTTTCGGCGACGAACGCGGGTATTTCATGGAGACTTACCAGTACAACGATTTCGCGGAAGCCGGGATAGATCAGACTTTTGTTCAGGACAATCAATCCGCGTCCCGCAGGGGAGTGCTCCGGGGCCTTCATTTTCAGATCAACTATCCCCAGGACAAGCTGGTCCGCGTAATCCGCGGGGAAGTATTTGATGTTGCGGTGGATATCCGTAAAGGTTCTCCTACGTATGGCCAGTGGTTCGGCGTGCGGCTTTCCGCCGAAAACAAGAAACAGTTTTTTATTCCGAAAAATTTTGCCCATGGTTTTATCGTGCTGTCGGACTACGCGGAATTCACTTACAAGTGTTCCGATTTCTATCACGCGAATGATGAAGGAGGCATCCGGTTTGACGATCCGGACCTGGCCATTGAATGGCCGCTTCCGGAGGGATTTACGAAGGAAGACCTGATTATTTCCGAAAAAGACACGAAATGGCCGGGCTTTCGTGAGTTTACCGCCCGGTAAAGCGGATTGCAGGTGAAGGACTTGCTGCAGAGATATATCCAGAATTTCAAGCGGTTCCGGCCCCTTCTGGTGGAACTGGTTGAAAGGGACATCAAGATCAAATACCGCAAATCGGTGCTGGGGGTTTTGTGGACGCTGCTGAACCCCCTTCTTATGATGTGCATCCTTGCCGTCGTGTTCTCCAATCTGTTCAAGTTCGACGTGGAAAATTATCCGGTTTATATCCTCAGCGGCCAGGTCATCTATAATTTCTTTAACGACTCCACGACCTCCGCGCTTTCTTCGATCATCAATAATGCTTCACTGATCAAGAAGGTTTATATTCCGAAATACATGTTTGTGCTTTCCAGGATTCTGTCCAGCATTATCAATATGCTGGCTTCCCACTGCGCACTGCTGATCGTTATGATTGTACTGCGCTCTGAGATGCACTGGACGATGATCCTGTTCCCGATTCCGGTGGTCCTGCTGGTGATTTTCTGTCTGGGCGTCGGCCTGATCCTTGCGGCCGCTACGGTCAAATTCCGGGATATCATGCACCTGTACAGTGTCTTTACGACAGGACTGCTTTATCTGACCCCGGTGATTTATCCCATGAGCCTCCTTCCCGGCTGGCTTGCGAAAATCGTAATGATCAATCCGATCACCAATTACCTGATGATGTACCGGGATCTTATGCTGGCCGGAACCTGTTTTTCCGCCTGGTCATTCCTTCTTGGACTGATTGAAGCGGCGGCAGCCCTGCTGCTCGGGCTTTGGTTCTTCGCGCGCAAACAGGATTCCTTCATTCTGAACATTTAGGGAGGCATACATGGAAGACCGTTTGATGGTAAAAGTGGAAAACGTCTCGATGCAGTTCTCCCTTGCTTCCGAAAAGGTGAACTCGCTGAAAGAATATATGATCAAAACCCTGAAGCGGCAGGTTCATTACGATACCTTCTGGGCCCTGAACGACATCAGTTTCGACGTCCATGCCGGTGAGGCCGTAGGCCTGATCGGCCTGAACGGCAGCGGAAAAAGCACGATGCTGAAGATCATTGCCGGCGTAATGAAGCCGACAAAAGGCAAAGTGACGGTGTACGGCACCATGGCTCCGCTGATCGAACTGGGGGCGGGCTTTGACTTTGATCTGACCGCGAGGGAAAATGTTTTTCTGAACGGGGCGATTCTGGGCCATTCCAGGGAAGAAATGGAATCTTATTACGAAGATATCGTCCAGTTTTCTGAACTGGAAATGTTCATGGATTCCGCCGTGAAGAATTTTTCCTCAGGAATGATTTCACGTCTGGCTTTCGCCATCGCCACGATCGGCATGCCGGATATTCTGATTGTAGACGAGGTGCTGGCAGTCGGTGATTTCCGCTTCCAGCAGAAGTGCGAGGAACGAATCCGCAGAATGCTGGACAGCGGTACAACCCTGCTTTTTGTTTCCCACAGCATTGACCAGGTACGGTCCCTTTGCAGCAAGGTCGTATGGCTGGAACACGGCAACATGCGTGCCTGCGGTGATTCCGCGATTTACTGTGATCAGTATTCACAGATGTAGGATGCGTCAATGAAGAAAAAACTATCGGTCATCATCGCGCTGATCCTTACGGTCGTTGCCGCCGTTTTTTACGGCAATGTAACCCGGCCGGCCCGGATCTACGATAATAATGTCAATACGGTCTCCTATACCGATCTTGGAGTCCTGACCACCGAGCATTCCGTTTCGCAGGAATTTACCTGCCGGATCGATACAGTAAACGGACTGCAGCTGAAAACCGGTACGGCGGGAGATTATGCCCTGGGCGGCCTTCATCTTGAAGTAAAGGATGCCGGCACACAGGAAGTGCTGGTTTCCATGGATGAGCCGGGCAGCGAATTCCGGCCGAGGAAAATCCATTATTTCAAAACACCGGAACTGACCGGGATGAAGGGCAGGGAACTGACAGTAACGATTACCGGCACCGGTGAGGACAGTGCCAACGGCATCACGATGTACTGTGCAATGGAATCATCTCCCGGGCATAATGCGGTCATGGACGGCGAAGAGCTGGGCGGAGTCCTTCCTCTTGCCGTGGCAGCGGAAGGGTTTAACACGGAGACATTTGTGATTTTCCTGCTGTCCGTGTGGTTTATCTGGGGATTTATGTGGATTCTCTACAAGCTTTTTCAGTAACCCGTGATCCGGACATCCGGACGTTTGAAAAGAGGCAGATTATTCTGCCTCTTTTTCAATGTTTCTTGATAAAGTTATCACAGTTCCGTCACAAATGAGAATTAGAATGTGGGCA
>CADBNG010000135.1 GCA_902795985.1 uncultured Lachnospiraceae bacterium | reverse complement strand
TCCCGGAATTCCTTCGGCACAACATAGGATTCGATTTTCTTCTGGATGCGCTCCGCCGCTTCTTTATCCAGCGGCAGATGCCGGTAACTGATAAAGGCGATATAGGACCGTCCCTCCTGCTTTTCAGAGGGACTGGCCGGCTGAAATACGTCTTCGATGGACCCGGAGCGGTTTTCCTTCTCTTCTAAGGGATCCTTTTCTTCGTTCATGATTCTCTCATAACATAATTGAAACAAACGGTCAGGAACTGTGAAATAATTATATCATTATCCCGGAATCCGCACGAGTATTCTTTTTATTTGCATCCTGCGCCTTCCTGCGCATATAATAATTCACAGATATTCATCATCCAATGGAGGAAACTATGAAAAAGAAAAGAACCGCATGGAAACCCGTTCTGACCGCCGTTCTCGCAGCAGTGATCCTTTCCGCAATGCTGTTTGCAAACCACAGCAGTATTCGTGCGGAAGGAACCGCCGGCACGGCTTCAGAAAGCACCGATAAATACGGCGAGGAAGCCGGCGCCGAAACAACGGAAGGCAGCACCGCTGCTCCGGAAAAATATACCCTTGATAATATCCGCGACTACGTTGTCGGGGTGAACGAGCCCGTCGAACTGGAGGACGGAACACAAACGCCGCTGATCAACTTCGACAACGCGGCAACCACCCCGGCTTTTTTGCCCGTGATGGAAGAAGTGGATAAAAAGCTCTCCATGTACGGCTCCATCGGCCGCGGCTTTTCCCAGAAATCCAATTATTCGACCGATATTTATAACGAAACCAGGAAGAAGGTTCTGAATTTTGTCGGCGCGGACGAGGAGCATTACACCTGCTTCTACGTCAACAATACGACGGACGGACTGAACAAACTGGCTTCCGCCCTCATTGAAAGCAAGGATAACGTCGTACTGACCACCCGGATCGAACATCACGCGAATGATCTTTCCTGGCGGGAACGCTGCAAGGTAATCTACGCCGAAGTGGATAAACAGGGCCGCGTCATTTACGATGATATCGAAAAGCTTCTGAAAGAAAACAAGGTGGATTATGTTTCCGTCACGGCAGCCTCCAACGTCACAGGCTATGTGACCGATGTCCATCGTGTAGCAAAGCTGGCGCATCAGTACGGCGCAAAGATCATCGTGGACGGAGCGCAGATCGTAGCCCACCGCGCTTTCTCCATGCGGGGAGAAACGGAAGACGAAAACATTGATTTCTTCGTATTCTCCGCCCATAAAATGTACTCTCCCTACGGCGGCGGCGCAGTGGTCGGCCTGACGGAAGTCTTGAACAAGCACATGCCGCAGTTCTACGGCGGCGGCACCGTCCGGGTTGTCGGCGATACCGTCTGGACCGCGAAAGACGCGCCGGCCAAATACGAAGCCGGCTCCCCGAACTACCCCGGCGTTGTCGGGATGGGGAAGGCCATTGATATTCTTCAGGAAATCGGTTTTGACGCTATTCAAGAACATGAGCAGAAACTGATCCGCAGACTGATGGACGGATTAAAACAGTATGATACCTCCGTTATTTACGGGGATTCCGAGAATATTTCCGACCGGGTCGGCGTCGTCACCTTCAATTTTACCGATGCCAACTCCTTCATCCTGGCGGAACAGCTTTCAAAAATCGGCGGTGTGGCCACCCGCCGGGGCGCCTTCTGCGCTCATCCGTATGTATGGCGGCTCCTGGGAATCAACGCGGACGGGGCTGTTGAGGCCTACGCCAGCTGCGAGGACATTTCCACACCGGGCATGATCCGTGTCAGCTTCGGTATCTACAACACCGAAGAAGAAGTGGATGAACTGCTGAAAATCCTTCCGAAAGCCCTCGAAGCCACCAAGGCGGAAACGGAACAGCGAAACAACGATCCTCATGTTATTAAACCGGTGGAACCGGAGTATTAAATGTTAATCGGACTCACGAAAAATCCGGCCGAATGGCCGGATTTTTTAATCTCTGATAAAAACAAAGGGAGCTGCCGGCATACCGCCGCAGTCTGCAGGTCAGCTTTTCAGCGACCGGAGGAATTCATCAAGGCGGGAAGACTGGATTTTCGGTCCGATCAGGACCAGCTGCCCTCCGGGAACGTCCGGATTGTTTTCGGCGGTTTTTTCATAGAGATCCCCGAAGGTCAGATCCAGCCGCCAGGGGCTGCCGCCGTTTTGCGGAACCGTTCCCTTGACGCGCCAGAATTCGGCATCGCCCGGCTCGGAAAGAATATTTTTCAGCTCCGTGAATTCATCCGGGCTCAAAGGCCTTGGGAAGGTCACGGTACGGGTATATAAGGTTGTCTTCCCGTTCTTCCCGGACATACCGCGGGGAAGCATTCTGGCCGGCGCGTCCAGAGAACGAACTTCCAAAGACGCGGCCTGCGCCGTTCCGGGAATAGAATCCTCCTGAAGAATCGGCCCGGAGTCCGGATCCTCCTTCGGAAGCAGGTCAAAAGGCGTGAAGGTTTCCCCGTTTATGGCGGCCATCGGCGTATCGATAATCTTTACGCCGGGATTCAGCTCCAGAACAGCCTGCCGGACGTCCGCCACGGCTTCGCCGGAAAGAGTTTCGGTAAAATTCAGATAAATACAGGAAGCCAGCTGAATCTGCTCAATATAGAATTCTCCCACGACCTTCAGAATCGTCCGGAACTTGCGGGCATTGACCAGCATGGCGCAGCGTCTTAAAAGAGTTCCTTCACACCCGCGGCATGTCTGGAGAAGGCCCCGGAGGTCCGCCGCCCCGGTGGGCTCGATGACAATATAATCCGGCCGGACCGTTTCCCGGAGAATGCGGACGGCTTCCTTCAGGCTCCCGGATACAGAACAGCAAACGCATCCGCCCGTGATTTCACGGACGGATACTTCCGCTGTTTTCAGTTCTGCCGCATCCAGATTGACGGATCCGATTTCGTTTTCGATGACCGCAACCCGTTTGCCGCGGTATTCCGTTTCCAGCAGTCTTTTAATCAGTGTGGTTTTGCCGCAGCCCAGAAGGCCGGCATAAATATCGATACAGCAGTCCATGTTCTTTCCCGTGCCGCTCAGGCCGATAAGCCGGAGAAAACCGGATTAATACACTGCCTCCGGATGATTCTTATAGAAGGTCTCGCCATAGGTATACGCTTCGTCCAGGATCCAGCTGCGGATCTTTAAGGGAAGCTCGTCTCCCGCCTGCCCGATGACGTTGGCTCCGCCGCACATGGCAAATCCGCCGCCCGGCGCATAGGTATCGATGGTTTCTCTTACCTGCCTGCGGATATCCGCCTCGTCCACGACCGGCCAGGTCTCCGGCGGCACCCAGTCCCAGCACCCGCACAGGCCCAGCTTTTTGCCCATTTTTTTCTTGATGGCCGGCAGATCATTCACCAGCTGCACCGGATCCCATGCGTTGACCCCGTTTTCAGCCAGGAGCAGCATGAAGTCCTCACAGTGTCCGCAGTTATGGAACATAACGGGAAGGCCGTGATCCTTCGCGTCATCAATCAGGATTTTATAGAAGGGAAGCAGTATTTCCTTAAAGATGTTCATGGAGATGAACGGCGCCCGTTTGGCCGCGGTATCGTCCAGCAGATAAATGCAGTCCGGTGAATAATAATCAATAATATAATGCTGGAGTTTGAGATAATATTCAGCGGTATACTCAAACAGCGCTTTGCATTCTTCCGGTTCTTCGCTCAGGGCGCAGAGGCCTTCGGTAAAGCCCATATAAGCCATCAGATCCTGGAAGAATCCGGCGGAAGTAACGCCCAGGAGCAGTGTCTTTTCCCGGTCGATCCCCAGCACATTCTTCATGAAATCTTCGTCTTTTTCCACCTGGGCTTTCCAGTCAATGGCGTCAAGATCCGGATTTTTGATCACATCACGCCAGTTGGTAATATCATCCAGCAGAAAGTCCCACGTTTTCGGAATGGCGGAAAATCCGGTTTCGGGATTAACGATGTATTCCACTCCCCAGGGATCCTTTCCTCCCTGCGGTCCGTGGAAATCCAGAAATCCGGGAGAGCACATGACTGCGGTCGGCTCAAATCCGGGAAACGGCATCATATCAAATACCGGGACATACTGGGGCATTTCCCCTTTCAGAATGCAATAAAAGTTTTCTTTTCTGGTGAGCATGGTGTGTCCTCCAATTCCATTATTGTTGCCGGATTTACAGGAAACCCCCGGAGTGCTTCCGCCTCCGACGCTCCTGTAATATTGCACAATGGATTTTTATTTTTCTATTGCATTATACAACATTGTTCCTGCGGATGCCACCTCTCCCCAAAGGATTTTATGAGGCTTCAGGCGCATCGAAGCATTCACCGGCAGCTTACAGCGGCGGCTGTGTCCGGGAATCTCACACGGTTCCCTGTTCTCCCGGAGCGATTCCGGGCACAGTGATTTCATGGATTATTATCTTTATATGCAGTTTCCGGATTTCCCGGCAGAACTCCGGTTCTTTCCTTCTTTTCAGACCGCTCCCGGCGCTTGGGGCAAAACCATCCGGGCGGTTTATCCACAGAAGAAAGCCATGCCCCGGCAATCATCAGCAGCAATGCCGCAAAAAAGGTGTTTCCCGGCATTTCATGCAAAATCCATAAGGACAGAGCCGCGCCGATAAATGGCGCAACCGCATAGTAGGCGCTCGTTCTTGCAGCGCCAAGAATCCTCTGCGCGTAAACGTACAGGTAGATGCTTAAGCCGTAAGCCGTAAATCCGAGCAGGAGCACACCCGGAACGATCCATAAGGCGGTTATTCCTTCACCGATAACAAATCCGATGATCAGAGAACCGAGTCCGGAAAAGATTCCCTTGAGCAGAACGATCTGCATCGGATCCTTGGAGGAAAGCTTTCTGGTGCAGTTGTTCTCGATCCCCCAACAGATACAGGCAAGGAGGACAAAAAGCGATCCGGCCATCAGCGCAGGCGGTATATCCTGAAGCAGTATTTTGGAAAAGGGGGCATTGACGGCATACAAAGCAGCAGTCAGAATGATCTGATTGTACGTTACTGAACTTTTTTCCCGTTTTGTCCGGAGGCAGCATGGACCGACGACAGCAAAAAACCAGAATTGCGATCTTTCAGGCATTTAACCGGCTTTTAGAGGCCAAGCATTATAATAATATTACCGTGCAGGAGATCCTGGACGAAGCAAATATCGGAAGAAGCACTTTCTACTCGCATTTTGATACAAAGGACGCTTTGCTGAAAGAAATGTGCACTGACATTTTCGATCATGTGTTTTCACACGATCTCCAGTCGGAAACTTCCCATGATTTCTCTTCCTCCGATCATGGCATCCATGAGAAAGTAACCCATCTGCTTTATCACCTGCAGGATAACAAAGGAAATCTGGTCGGAATATTATCCGGGGAGAGCGGCGAACTGTTTATAAAGTTTTTTAAAGAATATCTGGCTGTCATGTTCAGGGAATATCCTGAGCTTTTAAAACCCGATGTGCCGGAAGACCTGGCCATGAACCACCTGGTAGGCAGTTTTGCCGAAACCGTGAAATGGTGGATCGCTCAGAAAATGAAAATGCCGCCGGAAGAACTGGCGGATTATTACTTAAGATTGATCGGATAATCTCCCTCCGCGTTTTCTCCGCATTGGGAATGCCCGCTTTCACTTTTTTCAGGATACGCCGAAGCGTAAAGGCGCCCGGTACGTTCTCACAGAAGAATTCCCCTATTCTTTCCTGTTCATTCCATAACGGCTTCCAGCCTGTGACAGGCCGCAAAATGATCTTCTCCAACCCGGCGCAGATCCGGCCTGTTCTCCCTGCAATATGGTGTTGCATACCGGCACCGCGGCGAAAACTTACAGCCCGTTACCGCTTCACGGGATTCGTTTGCATTCTTTTCCAGTATCCTTCTTCTGGTTTCCCGGTCTTCATAGACCTCAAAAACCGCTTCCAGAAGGACTTTTGTATAGGGATGCGCGGCATCCTCTGTGAGCTTTTTACTGTTTAAAACCTCCGCAATCTCACCGCGGTACATAATGATGATCCGATGGCTGACCTGTCGTACCAGGGCCAGGTCATGGCCAATAAAAATATAGGATAAGTGCCCCGGCTCCTGCAGATTTACCAGCATATCCGCCACCTGGTTCTGAATGGAGACGTCCAAAGCGCTCGTTGCCTCATCGCAGACGATCAGGTCCGGTTCCAGCAGGGCAGCACGGGCAATTACCACACGCTGCAGCTGGCCGCCGGAGAGTTCGTGGGGAAAACGCTCCAGGAAATCCGTAGAAAGGCCGACTGCGTTTAAGATTTTTTCGATTCGTTTTCCGGCATCCGCTCTGGACATCCTTTCATAATTGCGCAGCGGTTCATACAGGTATTCGCCGATCGTCATTCTCGGGCTGAAGGATGAGATCGGGTTCTGAAACACCATCTGAACATGGCGGCAGAACTGCCGCTGCTCCTTTCTGTTCATCTGCGCCAGCAGCCTTCCCCGAATCGCAATCTCTCCGTCTGTGGGCGGGTAACTGCCGATGATCATCCGGGCAAGAGTGCTTTTTCCGCACCCGCTCTCCCCGACGATCCCCAGGCACTCTCCTTTGTACAGGCAGAAATCAACATCATCCACCGCGACAACACCCTGATGCTTTTTCTGACGGGCAGAAAATTCCTTTACCACACCCTTTACGGACAGCAGTTCTTCCTCCTGCGGGATTTCCTTTCGAAGCAGCTCTTCTTCTGTTACCAGTTTCGGCACTGCAGCAAGAAGCATCTTTGTATATTCGTTCTCCGGATGGAAAATGACCTGGTCCCGCGTGCCGTATTCAACGATCTCTCCCATCTTCATCACAGCGATGTCATCGGAAAGGTAGGACGCCACGCCCATATTATGGGTAACAAGAATGATAGAGGTATTGTAATCTTCCGTCAGTTTCTGCAATTCACGCACGACCTGTGCCTGGACGGTGACGTCCAAAGCGCTTGTCGGTTCATCTGCCAGAAGGAGTTTGGGGTTCTGGGCCATGGCCATGGCAATCGCCACGCGCTGTTTCATGCCGCCCGAAAGTTCGAAAGGATAGGATTCCATGACTCTTTTCGGGTCGTCCAGGTTCATGCGGCGCAGCCATTCGCAGGCAAGTTCCACAGCAACAGTTTTTGTCAGATCCTGATGTGTCAGAATGTATTCCACAAACTGCTTTCCAATCGTGAAGATCGGATTCATTGCCAGTCCCGCATCCTGGAAAATCATGGCGATTTCTTTTCCGCGCAGCAGCTGCATCGGTTTCTTCCGCAGGCTGCGAAGGTCTTTTCCATCGAAAAGGATCCTGCCTTCCGTAATCTGCCCGGTACCGGAAAGCAGACCTAATATTCCACGGATGACCGTGGTTTTCCCGCTGCCGCTCTCACCGACCAGGGAAAGGATCTTCCCGGATTCCAGAGAAAAGCTCACGTTTTTCACTGCTGCTTCCTTATAGCCGTATCGGATTGTAAGATTGTTCACTTCCAGAAGACTCATTGCCATGATCCTTTTTCACGGAGCCGGCCGGAAAGGCCGGCCCCTTTTGTTTTGTTGTGCCAGATACCCGGATCCCGCCTTATTCCATCGTGGTCTGCGGAGTCAGGAAATAATAGTCGATGGGGAAGGTCGACATGTTCTTCACATTGTTGTGGCAGACATTGATGTTCGTAACGTCGACCAGGTAGCAGCCGAATCCTTCATCAATAATGAGCTGGCTGGCCTTTTTGGCAAGTTCCATTCTCTCGTTTACATCAAAGGTGACGGAAAGCTCGTCAATCAGAGAATCGATCTCTTCATTGCTGTAACCGCCATAGTTATCCGTTGCATCCGTTTTGAACACCTGATCCAGGAACCACTGCGGATCACCGGTTGAAAGCGTCTGCCAGTTGGCAAATACCAGCTGGAAGTTGCCGTCATTTCGTGTATCGGAAACATTCTCGCTCATGGTGAGTGTGACTTCGATGCCGCATTCTTTTGCCTGGGACTGCACCAGCTCTGCCAGTGTGGCATCATCACCGGAGCTGCCGTTGGAATCCATCAGAATACTGATTGTGAGTTTTTCCCCATCCTTGTCCACATATCCGTCTCCGTCAGTATCTTTATAGCCTGCCTGTTCCAGATAGGAAGCGGCTGCCGCGGGATCATAGGACGTACGGTTCAGCTCATCATAGAAAGTTGCGCTCGGCGGGAAGGGGCTTCCAACTCCGCTGACGCCGCCGCCGACAACGTTTGCAATCGCATCATAGTTGATTGCCGCATTAAAGGCATGACGAATATTGCTGTCGTTAAAGGGCTCGGCCATGACATTCATGAACAGGAAACGCACACGGGTACCGGTAGCCATCTGGATCTCATATTCATCGTTGCCTTCAAAAACAGAAAGGTCTGTCGCCGCAACACGCTGCATCATATCCAGTTCGCCGGACTGCAGTGCCATGGCGCGGGAGTTGTCATCCGGAAGATTATAACATTTGATGCTGTCAAATCCGGGCTTTCCGCCCCAGTACCCGTCATAAGCCACTGCCTCAAAGGAAACATCCGGTTCAAAGGATGTCACCATGTAGGCGCCGGTGCAGATGGGGGTTTCCCCGAACGTGCTGGTATCCGCCGATGTATCAACGATGACGAACAGCGGTTCAGTCAGATTCGCCAGAAAAGCACCATAGGGTTCTTCCGTCTGGAATACGACCCAGTCGCCATCCGCTTCCACGCTTTTCAGTTTCAGGTTGGTCTGTCCTCTTTCATTGATCTCGATGGAGCGCTTAATGGAGGAGACGACCGCGTCAGCATCACATACATTGCCGTTCTGGAATGTAACGCCGTCCCGGATATGGAATCTCCAGGTTACATTGTCTTCATCGGTTTCCCATTCATCGGCAATCTGTCCGACGAATTCCAGATTCTCATTAACAGTGATCAGGGTCTCACCGACTGCTGCTCTGGTCAGGGTCCAGCCGTTCCAGCCGTTGCCCGGATCAAGATCATCGCCAAACCAGTAGATTCCGAAATCCAGATGCTTTTCTTCACCCGCCGGTGCTGCCTCTGCGGGTGCTGCCGTTTCTTCCGGTTTCTCAGGCGCTGCCGTTTCCGCAGGCGCTGCTTCTGCAGGCTGTGCGGATTCTGCAGCAGCTGCCGCTTCGCTTTTTTCCTGCGTATCTGCCGCAGCTGTGCTTTCAGCCTTTGGCGCCTCCGGCGCGGCAGTTGCCGCGGAGCCGCTGCTGCCGCATCCTCCAAGGATCACAGTTGCCGACAAAGCTGCCGCAACAGCAATACTAAGCCATTTCTTTTTCATTTTTCTCATTTGCCTCTCTTTCATATTTTTTATGATAACGTTTCCTGAAAGGAAAATCGTCCCGTCTGGTGATTCCCCTGGGATCCAGAATATCTCGAAGACTGTCGCCCATCAGATTGAAGATAATCACACAAATCAGGATCGCCATCCCCGGAAACAGAATCATCCATGGCGCGGTCTGCATATAGCGTTTTCCCTCACTCAGCATATAGCCCCATTCCGGCGTCGGCGGCTGTGATCCGAGTCCCAGAAGTGAAAGGCTGGCCAAAGTGAGAAGATTGCTTCCAATGTCCTGCGTGATGAGAACGATCAGATAAGGGATTGTATTCGGCATGATATAGCGGAACATAATAGCCGGCTTCCCCGCTCCGCCCAGACGGGCCTGCTCCACATAATCTTCATTGCGGATCGTGATAACCATGGAGCGGGTGACCCGCGCGTACATTGTCCAGCTGATCAGCGTCATGGCGATGATCAGATTGCCTGTTCCCGTACCAAGCACACTGACAACTGCAATAACAAAAACAATATGCGGAAAAGCCAGCAGCATATCCGTGATACGCATCAGGATGGTGTCCACCAGACCGCCTGTGTATCCCGAGATCAGTCCGATGATCATACCGATGACCGCCATCAGAAGGGTCACAATGATCGCAATCAGAAGGGAGCTTTTCCCTCCGTACAGAATTCTGGACAAAAGGCAGCGCCCGACCTGATCCGTCCCGAACGGGTACTCCCTGCCTGGCGGCTGTAGCAGCGCATTGTAATCCTGAACGATCGGATCGTGCGGCGCAACGGCACCTGCAAAGACCGTGACCAGAACAAACAGGATCGTCACAGAGAAAATGATCATGAATTTTTTATCATGCAGAGCAATTTTGATATAGTGCATACTCAGTTTTCTCCCAACCGGATTCTGGGATCCAGAAACCGGTACAGAATATCGACGATCAGGTTGACAAGCACAAAAATCAGCGCCATCCAGACAACATAGGCCTGCATCAGGTTGTAGTCACGCGCGGTGACGGCATCTGCTGCCATCTTTCCCACTCCCTGATAGCTGAAAACCGTTTCCACAATCGTTGCGCCGCCCAGAATGCTGCCAACGGACATACCGAACATCGTGATGACAGACAGAAGCGCGTTTGGCAGAACATGCTTCAGATTCACTTTCCACTGCGGAATCCCTTTGGAGAGCAGTCCAATCACATATTCCTTATTAATCTCTTCCAGAATGTTCGCGCGAAGACGCCGGATATAAGTAGCCGTCATCCAGACGGACAAGGTAACGGCGGGCATGATCAGTCCGATTGCATTGTTTCCGCTGATGGAGGGAAGAAGGCCAAGGCGGATCGAAAAGAAATAAATCAGCAGCATTCCCAGCCAGAAACTCGGCATGGATACTCCGATAAAAGACAGAAACCGAATAATATAATCCGCAGCCCTGTTCTTATAGACAGCGGAAAGAATGCCTAAAGGGATCGCGAAAACGACCGTCAGGATCAAAGACCATACTGCGAGCAGAATCGTTCGCGGAAGCCGTTTGAGCATTTCTTCGCGAACCGAGTGATTGTGAGAAACCGATTCCCCAAAATCACCCTGCAGCGCGTTTTTCAGCCATCGTCCGTAACGGACCAGAATCGGATCATTTAAGCCGAGCGCTTCCCTTTCCGCTTCCATAACCTGCGCGTCTCCTGAAACGCCCATATTAATGTATTTCATGGTTACAGGATCGGAAGGCGCAAAAGAAAGAAGCAAAAACGTCAGAAATGTTACGCCGAACATCACTGGGATCGTGTGCAGAAGACGAATGAGAATGTAACGAATCATTAATATCTGTCCTTTTGCCGGTTTCGCTTTATTCGCAAAAAAAAACTGCCTGACGGCAGATAAGAACGTAAAAAGAAAACAAGGGAAACAGAAAATCTTCCCTCTGATTCTTCGTTTTCACCCACCGTAAAAACCTACAGATATATCTTCAGGGCAGGTCTCCTGACTTGGATGCCGTTTCCTCTCCATCTTCCCAATCTGATGATCAGTGATTTCAGGTCTGTTTTGCTTTGGTTCGTATAAGGAACCGATGCATCAGAGTACTTTCGACGAATGATTCAAATCGCCGGGATTGGTCTTCATCCTTACAGTAGCGGGGGCTGCTGCAGATTTTCACTGCATTCCCTATTAAGTGACCGATAGTCACGCCGTGAAGATTTTAAATTATAACGAATATACATTACGCATGGGGAATTGTCAACAGTAATCGCAGACTAACACAAGAAGACAGTTGTTTCTGAAAAAAAAGAACATTACCAGCCTTGCAGCCAGGCTGCTCAGGCACAGGTGTTTGCCCTGTACCTGCCGGCTTGAAAACCGGAATAACAGAATTCGAGCGTCCGCGTTTTTTTGAAACACCTTTTAAACACCTGGTTCGGCACAGGGTCATAATGGCGACAAGGGGACGGTTCTCTGTCGCCACCGTCCCCTTG